>NZ_RZRP01000065.1:0-13854 GCF_003997795.1 Mesorhizobium sp. M7A.F.Ca.US.005.03.2.1
GACTTCCCCGCCGACCAGGTGAACCGCCACATCGTCTAAATGTTCAAGAGAGACCAAGGCGCCGCTAGGCGCGTTGAGCAGGTGAAAGCAAAGGCGTACAGGTTGAAGCGCATAGCCGAGGTATTGGCCAGCGGCGCTGTGTTTTCCCGTTTGCGTCTTCGCGTTCATTGCCCATCCCGTTCTCCCGAGTCGCACCGGAAGAAGCCAGTAACGATATTGGTATAGTTCGCCGTTGTTTACAATTGGCGCCCCGGCGATAGGACGGCTAGGCGCGATACAATTGCTGTTTAGGGCCAGCTCTCGAAGTCCAGATTCGGCAGGACAATGAATTTGCAGGACGTCCATTATGGGCACATCGGGGCCGTCTATGGCTCGGGCGATATGTCCGCTTTTGGACGAACGCGAAGTTTGCCGGAACGTCTGACTTTGGGCGCATACTTGCCGTCAAATTCGGCGTCCTTCACTGGTTCGTTCACGTATTCCGGAGAAAATTACTGTGCGAGTTGATGGATCCTCGTTCCCGGTACGACAGCCTCAGCTATTTCACATAGATGCTTATGGTGCGTCAGGTAGATGACCTGACCTGTGTTTGCCATCGCTCCGAACAGCCTGAAAACCTCCTCCGAGCGAATATGGTCGAACGTCTCCATGATGTCGTCGGCGACGAATGGGACCGAGGGCCGAAATTGCGCGAACTCGTAATAACCGGCGAGTCTTAGGGCAAGGTACAGCTGAAATCGTGCACCCTTTGAAAGCGCTTCGGTGACCTTGGATTGCCCGTCACCCTGCACAGCAATGAGAACCTCACCACCTCTTACAGGCTGGGTTGTCAGCCCCGAATACTGGCCACGCGTCATTAGCTTGAACGCGTCTGATGCGCGCGCCATCATGCCGGAGCGATGGCTCTCACGGTAGATCCGCAAAGCATTGCCAGCCGACATGATGCCAAGCTTCAGCTCTATGTAGCGAACGGCCTTCTCCTCGATTTCCAGCAGGGTTGTGCGCCGTTCAGCATCCAGGCGTGCAACCGCACTATCACCGCCGATGGCGTCCAGCTTGTCGGCCGCGCGCGTCTGCCGGATCAGCTGTTGCTGGATGGTTTCATCGAACAGGCGAAGCCGCTGCTCACCCTCAGCCTTCTCGACCGCGAGGCCGTCGAAATCGATCGCGTCCAGGATCGAGCGGGCCTGCTCGAATCCGTCGACCGCGAGCTCCGCCACTATCCGTTCCTCAAGTTCGGCGACGGTGGTGCGCAAGCCATCGCGCTCACGCAACAGCTCATCGCGTTCGACTACCTCGGGCAGAGTGGCGACACCAAAGACGCCCAGCACCTCGTTCTTGCGGCGTTCGTGTGCCAAAATCTCAGTGTCGAGGATGTCGCGCGCCTCCTTGAGGCGCTTCAGGTCGTTGCCGAGGCTTGCCTTCGTTTCACGTGTCCGCTCGGCACGCTCTAGGCGCTCGGCAAGGCGGATGGCCAACTGCTCCGGGTCGGTATCCTTCGTCGGCTCGTCGGCTTCAACCGCAACGGCGATGACCTCGACCAGAAAATTGGCCCTGTCGGCCTCCATCTTGTCGATACGCAGCTGCAGGTCGTCCCGTTCCTGCAGGCTTCTTGAAAGTTCGGCCAATTGATCGAGCACAGTGCCGACGCCGGATGCGGAGAGCCCGCTTTCGAGCCAAGTTCCCTTGAGTGCTTCGGTAATGCCGGCCAGCCATTCCTCCTCGCGACGCTCCGCCACACCTACTGCAACCCGTCGTGCCGCTAGATCCTCTTCTTTGGAGCTCACCATTCTGAGCGCCTCGGCATACTCGGCGTCCACCTTGCGCTGCCGATCCAGAAACGGCTCCGCGATGGCCATGATTGCTTCGAGGGTGTCGTTGGACTCTGATACAATGCCGACGCTTCCCAGCACTGCTCTCATTTCCAAGCGTATCTGCTCGCCGGCGTCAGCGGCTCGCTCGGCCTTCAAGCGAGCAAGTTCGATCTGCTCCCAGGCAGCGAGCGCATCGCTGCGCGCCTCGATCTGATCCTCGATCCTTTCGATCAGGCGCTCAGACGAAGGTTCCACGGCGTCTCCGAGCAGGTCCCTGGCGGCCGCGCGGATTTCCAACAATTGGGTATCCACATCCTTGCCGAGCTGTGTGCGTTGGATGCCGTTGCGTGACAGGTTGGCCGCGGCCTCGGCCAGCTCGCGCGTAGTTGCCCGGATCTCAGCCAGATCCGCCGCGCCGGCCAGCCGGCCTGCGCTGGCAATGTCATCGCGCGCCAATGCCACGGCGAAGTCGTCAGCGGTGTCACCGGTCAGCGCTGCGCGGTGCGTTGCCCACGCATCATCGCGAACTCGGCGGATGGCGGTAGCCGCTTCATCGTCGACAATGTCGCCCGAGGCACGAAGGGCATCCAATCGTGCGGCGAGCATGGCATGGTTGCCCTCGTATTCAGCAAGGCGTTCGGCAAGTACGGCGGTGTTCCTTGCCAGTTCTGACGCTACCGTCTTCCAGGCGGCAATCTGCCCGGCGCTCGGAACCGCGACGTTGGCGAGAGCGAGGGCATCTCCGTTCCATGGACGCAAGCGCGCGAGCGCCGCCTTCCATCGGATTGTTCCCGCATCTTCCGCCTCGCGAGCCGTCCTAATCTCTGCCTGGTGTCCGCTTGCTCGCGCTTTCGACAAAGCCGAGCCCAGCCTTGCCCTGGCAGGTTCGGGCACCGCCCTTTCCTCGCCGACCCGCTGCCTTGCCACCTGCAGCGCATCGAGTGCCGCCGCGGCTTCGTCGCGAGCGGCACGCATCCCGGTAGCAATCCCGGACCTCTGCTCGACCATGGCGCGAACGACGCCAACGGTGACGGCAGGCAGAAGCAGCGCGCCAGGATCCGCCTCGGAAGATCGGCCCAAGGCGGCAAGGCAGCTCGCCACGCTGTTGTTGAGGATTTGCAGCTCCATCCTGCGAGTGGGCAAGTCAAAGCCAGCCGCGGTATGGCGCACCTTGCTCTCCGCCAGCCCGCGAATGCGTTCGGAAATCGACAGGATCGGTTCGTCCTCGTCGACCGCAGTGACTTTTTCCGCCAGGCGCTCGGTCTCGTCGATGTTTGCGGACAGCCGCGTTCTGAGGCTGGCATCGTCATCGATCAGTTCGGTGACACTTCCCGTCGATGTCCGGGCTGGGGAGGCGATGTCCGGCAGCTGATCCAGCCGGGCAATCTTGCGCCGGATATCCGCCAGCATCGGCGCAGCACGCACGTAACGAGCAAAGGTATCCAGCCTGGCCACCAGCACCGCCCGATCGCTGATGGTTCGGCCGTACTGCTGCGCTGCATCGAGACGTTCGGCCTCCAGGCCCTCGTAGGTTGATGCAAGGGTGTCGATCGCATCCCTGCGCGACTTTACGTCAACAAGGCGCTTCTTCAACAGCGCCAGTTCGGTTCCATGCGCCTGCTTCCGATACAGAGCGTCTGCTTCGGCCTCGAGGGCGTTCAACGTATCACTTGCGTTCCCAAGACCGGCGCTGGCCGTGAACAGAAGCTTGCCGAGGTCGCCCCGCGACTCCAGGATAGATTTTCCGCCGGCTTCCAACGTCTCGTCATCGAGTGAGAACATCGTCGTGTAGGCGTCGCGCGACAGACCGGCGAGATGCGCCGTGATCGCCACCTCGCTTACCGGTTGGCCCGTCGCATTCAATAGCGAATTACTGCGCTGTTTCGTACGCGTGAACGTGTGTTCGGAGCCGGCCAGTTCCAGCACCCCGCCGATGCGCATGGCACTGTACTCGTGCAGGAAGTTGTAGCGGCTCCGTTCCTCGATGCCGAACAGCAAGTCTAGATAGGCCGAAAGCGCAGTCGATTTGCCGGCCTCATTCAGGCCAAACACGATATGCAGATCAGGTCCGGATTCCGGTTTGGGTCCGAAGTCGATCGAACGATCGGTGAACTTTCCATAACGAATGAGGTCAAGGCGCCGCAACCTCATGACGATCCACCGGCCTTAAGGCGGGCAGTCACCAAGTCCGCGCCCTTGGAAAGCACCTGATCGAGGAACTGTTCCAGCCCGGCTTCGTCCGTCCCAGCAAAATCCCGCCCGTCGGCCGGAAGGTCGGCGACCATCTTTTGGACGAACGCCCTCGCCTCAGCGCGGAAGGCCTCCGAGGTGGCATCGGCACGCATTGATTGCTCGAGTTCGAAAATCGGATCAGCAATATCCTCGGCGGTCTCCGTCCGAGGCGGCGCGAGGTCAAGCTCGAGCTTCTCCACCCACGTATGGCCTAGCTGTTCCGCAGCCTGTTCGGCTTCGGCAAGAAGGAGGTCCCTGTCGCGGATCAGCGCCCACATCAGTGGTGACGTTCCTGTCAGGCCAATGCGAGCCACAGCATGACGCGATCGGACGGTTGCCCGCATCTCTTCGAGTGCGAAGCGAACACGCGCGACGGCCTCGGGCCACTCCACCGCTCCGGTAAGGTCGACGCTCACCCGTTCGAACTGCGCAACGCTGGTCAGCCGTTCCTCGATCTCCACCGAACGGTCGTGGCGCACCGTCACCAGGGTGACTGATTTCTCACCGGCCTCGTTGATATCCCTCCCCTGCGGTATTCCCGGCATCACCACGGCACTGGCGCCAGGATGGACTTGGCGAGCATGGATGTGGCCGAGGGCCCAATAGTCGAAACCGTGGGCGTGCAAGTCAGCGATGCTGCAGGGCGCGTAAACGTCGTGACCTGGCGATCCAGCCAGACTGGTATGCATGATGCCTATGTTGACGGCCCCTTCACGAGCCGCCGGATATTTGGTTAACAGGCTGTCCGGCGCCTTAGGGTTCGCAAAGCTCAAACCATGGAATACGACGTCCAGACCGCCGGCTGTCTGCAATACCGACTGAGCACGACCACCAAAGATGGTAACGGTGTCGGGAAATACCAGCTGTTTGGAAATCCGCGACAGGGCGTCATGATTACCGCGGATCTTGAAAACCATGATGCCGGCCTGGTGCAGGCGTGTCATCTGCGCGCCCAAGAACCGCGCTGTCTTCATTGAAGTCTGGTCGCCATCGTATAGGTCGCCAGCAATGACCAACGCGGCCACACGTTCCTCAAGGCAGAGATCCACTATCGAAACGAATGCCTGGCGGCTGGCGTCGCCCACCAGCCCGGCAAGATCGGGATTTCGCATCGCCAGCGAACGAAGCGGCGAGTCGAGATGAATATCGGCCGTGTGTACGAATCGAAATGCCATTCGGCCTCCGCCAGCAAAAGAGGTGTTCCGAGCTTCGACAGAAATTGCAACGAGGGCGCTGCAGCGCCCCGTTACACTTCAGCTAATTTCTCGCTCGCGGATTCGCCGGCCACCAACAAGCCGTCTTGGGACCGTAACACTCCTTTGGCAACCAAATCGGCGACCCCAGCTGAAATCAGCTGCCTTAATTGTGCGCTTGTGGCTTTGAAGCCCAGCATCCTGGCAACGCCTGTGGCGATTTCTTCCTCTGTCGCACCGAGGTTGGATTTCACGACTTCCATAGCGCCTTGGGCGACCTCGTCCTGCGCAATCATTTCGGGCTTGCGCAATCCAGCGGACACGACCCCACTGCGATCCCTGAGACGAACAGGAACACCTGGCTTGAAGCAGAAGTTGCCTCGACGGGCTACTGAACCACCTCTCTGTGCTATGCTTACCCCCCGCTCGATTGCATCCTGAATCCTGCCACCGGCCCGCTGCAGACCCCAGGCGTCCCGAATACGCGAAACTATTTCGTCGACATGGATTGGCGTTTCTGTAGCCACGACCTGCTCGACCAGTCCGGCCATGATTCCGCTGGGCGTCTCGTGGAGTTCGAACGATCCCGGTCGCTTTAGTTCGGCCTCTTCGTAGGCTCGATTGGGTGTCTCGGATCCGTTTGTGCTTTCGAGACCGATTTCCGTCACGTTGCCTCGGTCGACCGTAACAACCTGCACGGCTACAGCTCGATTTCTCTGGACCCCCAATTCGGCCCGCTCATCGAGTTCTTTTCTGGCGGCCTCAATCGCTAGTATGGTTCGCTCCAGCTGCTCACGAGGCCGTTGGAACCAGTCAGCGCTCCAGATGCGATGGATGATCCAACCATGGTCTTCCAGAACCGACTGCCGAAGCCGGTCTCGATCTCTGGCCGAGCGAGATGAGTGATATTCTGCGCCATCGCATTCGATGCCAAGAATATAGCGGCCTGGCCTCTCTGGATCCGCAACTGCGAGGTCGATGAAGAAGCCGGCAATGCCCACTTGAGCATGAACCTGATAACCCATTTCGATCAGCGCGTTGGCTACCTGTTCTACAAAGATTGAATCCATTTCGCGAACCGTGACTTGGGCAAGCGAAATTCGCCCTGTTCTCGCGTAGTGCAAGAAGAGCTTGAAGGCGAAGATGCCTTTCCCTTTGCCACGCTCCAGGTCGATGTCCTCGTCTGTGATGGACGCGAATACTTCGCAGCTGCGCTTGGCGCGGCTTATGAGGACGTTGAGCCGACGCTCGCCGCCTTCCGCGCCAAGAGGGCCGAAACGCATGGCCATGTATCCCTGGGCATTCTTGGCATACCCCACCGAGATCATGATCACGTCGCGCTCATCGCCTTGAACATTTTCGAGGTTCTTGACGAAGAATGGCTCGCTTGGATGAGCGTGAAAGAATTCCTCGGTGTCGGGATTTAGTCGCCGCAGCGCTTCGAGTTCATCCTGGATCGCGCGGCGTTGGCTAACCGAAAATGTTGCAACGCCTAGAGTCTCTTGCGGGTTCACCTTCGCATGACGGATGATCGCCTCCGCTACTGCTCTCGCCTCTACCGGATTGGTTCCTGTGCCGCCGGAATCGAAGACCCCCTCCGGCACATGATGAAACCGCAACCCCATACCTGCCTCTTGGGTATAAGGGCTTGGCACGATGAAAAGCCGGTTCTCGTAGAACTGGCTGTTCGATACTGCGATTAGAGATTGGTGACGGCTACGGTAGTGCCAGCGCAGCATACGCTGCGGCAAGCCGCGGGCCGTGAACAGGCCGAGGATGCTTTCAATGTCGGCGACCTGCGCGCCCTCACCCTCGTCATCTTCAGACTGCGAGCCTGTCATCTTCGCGAAGAATGTCGTGGGTGGCAGTTGGCGTTCGTCGCCAACGACGACCACCTGACTGGCCCTGGCGACCGAGCCAAGTGCGTCCACGGGCTGGATCTGAGACGCCTCGTCCATCACGAGCAGATCGAAGGACATCCGGCCGGGCGACAGGAATTGCGCCACCGAAAGCGGGCTCATCATGAACACTGGCTTCAGCGCCTGGATGGCAGGGCCTGCCTTCTGCATCAATTGCCGGATGGGCATGTGGCCTCGTCTGCGCGCCATCTCAGAACGAAGCAGTCCGACAGGTCCAGCTCCGCCGTCTCTTGAAGGAATTTTCCGGTGATGAGCCGTTACAACTTCGATGGCGCCGGCCTTGATGCGCTGGCGGTCCAGATCTGCGAAGTCACGTACAGCCCTGGAATGCAGTTCCCCGTCGAACCTTGCCAGCTCCGGCTCATCGGTCGCCATCGCCAGAAACATTCGTTCGTAGTAGGCCATATCAAAAACTGATCGAGCCGATCCTGTTGTAATCTGGCCGTTGGCTAGGCCGTCTATCAACTGTCCCAGTCCAGCCTTTCGGGCCGTTTCGGATCGCTCTTCATAGGCAACCCATTTCGAGAGCTGCTCCTGATGATCGAGCCAACCCTGCAGCCGAGAAACGACCTCGCCTATCGCGACGTCCGGAAAATCGACTACTCCAAACAAGGAGGGAGCATCGGCTTTCAAATCCCCTGTAAGCGCCTTCAATTCCCGCGCTGCCGCTTGGGCCGCTTCACGTGCTGAACGTGCCGAGTTTGCGATCTCGATTCTTTCAGGCAACCGCGCAGCCAGATGTCGGATCGAGCCATTTTCTTTCAGCCAAAGCTCGGCTTGCGTGAGAGCGGCCCAATCGGATCCTCGACCGTGCCACGACGAGCCGAATACGAACTTGCCAAGGCTCTCTCCCGCATCGATCCCTTGAGCAAGTGCTTGTAGTCTGCCTAGTCGGCGCAGTAGCTCCACCCGCTCAGTGATTAGATCCGGAACGTCAGTCAGAACCTGTCGTGACGCATCATCGGCTTGAGCTACAGTGCTCGCCTTCGCTTCCATCAGTTGCAGCGAGGCCCGCTCGGCGGAAGCCACGTCGCCTAGCATGGATGACGCGAGGTGCCCGAGATCGTTCCAGAAACCTTCGATAATTGGCCGACCGATTTCGATAACCTTGCGAACGCGCGCTGCACGCGCACCGGCCTCGGAGCGTTCCGCCATCCGGCCGGCGATAATCCGAGGTTCGGGGCCTAGCCCTCGTAGAGTCCGCATCCACTCCACTAGCGCGAGCAGTGGCGCGGAAGCCGATCGCTCCCCACGCCAATCTGCCCCGAAGGCGGAACGGCCAAAAGCGTCGCCTTCGCGGACTCTTGCTGCGGCAGCCTGACCCTTCATCAAAAGGTCGAGGAGACCAACTATCTGCGTCGCAGGCGCGCTAGGGTCGACCACAATAGTCCGCGCAAGTGCTGTGGCGCGACGGTAGTCGCCGTTCAATGCTTTCAATATTCCCGTGTGTGTGGCGAGCGCCTGCCGCGCCGCGGCCACCTCGGTGCTCCACGCCGCGTCAACAACCTTGCCCTGAAGGTCGGCTCTGGCAGCCTCAAGCGTCGCTACGCTGTCGGCAAGGTCGCCTGCCTGCTCAAGTCCGGAGTCCCAAACGGTGGCTGCGAAGGCCTCCGGACTTGCGTCAGGTGCTGCCGCTACTCGCTCGCCGGTCACGGCCAGCCTGAGCAAGCCTGCCAACGTGTCTGGCAATATCGCCGATCCGAGTTCCTGATTCAGGCGCTCAGCTTCTTCCCTCAAGCGTGGGAGCAGAATGGTGAGCTGTCGCGCACGATGGAAACCATCTTTCGGAAATTCCGAGGGAAGCTTTGCAAGCTCTGTCTCGAGACCTTCAATTGGCGTGTCGATAGCCGTTGCCGCCAACTGCTCCGAAAGTTCCTCGGACTTGCGGGCGAAATCCGTTCCTGACCAGAGAAGCGATGAAATGTCTTTCGGACGCTCATCCCATACCGGCGAGACGAGCGCCTCGGCAGGAAGTCCAGGCGCGGACGCGAGAAGCTCAGCGCGATCTTCTATCTCGCCGCTGTCGCTGAGAATTTTCGGAGGCTCGGCCTTGATCCGCTCAGCGATACCGACCAGTTTGGCGTGCAGTGCCTTGGCTTGGTCCAGCAACGCCGCGATGCGTGGGACGAGCCTCTCAATGGTCGTTGGAAGAACGACATCCAGGCCAACTCCCCGCCACGGGTGGTGGATCGGCAAGCCGATCTCGTTGATCCGCTGAGAGACCTCATCGAGCAATTTGCGACGTTGCGAAACGCCGTCAGTTGTCCAGCTTGTGGCATCCGTAAGTTCGATGTCCACTGGTTTCTGACCGACCTGCCTTAGTCGGGTTAGCTGGCCGAGAACCTGATAAGGAGTGAGTTCGGACGCTCCGAACGCAACGTGCATTCGTGCAGCATGTGCGTTGAGTTTATCGCGAGCCTCCAGCAAGCGATCAGTTAGGGAAGAAGGAAGCTGGCCCCTGGGCGATCCGAGTTGCCAGGTTCGCCGCAGCTCCTCTAGCATCATGCGCTTGTTCGCCTTGTTACTATGCAGCTCAAGGCAGGCGTCCCCCACCCCAGCAGTGTCAAGCCGTCGCTTGACGACCTCCAGCGCTGCCATCTTTTCGGCCACGAACAGCACGGTCTTTCCGTCGGCAACGGCCGACCCAATAATGTTTGCGATCGTCTGCGATTTTCCTGTCCCAGGCGGACCTTGGATAACGAGGTCGCGACCTTTTCTGACGTCATGGATCGCCAGTGTCTGAGAACTGTCACTGTCGACGATATGCAACATTTCGGCGGGCGCAATGTGCGGATCAATCGCTATGTCGTCCGACATAAGCGGCTCGCGTGTTTCGAAACCATCTGAAAGAAGCGAGCGGATCTTCGGTTGTTCGATAATCTTTGCGCCATCGGGCCAGAGATCCGGATCCAGATCACGGTACATCAAGAACTTCGCAAACGAGAAGAAGCCGAGCACCATATCGTCGCGAAGCACCTCCCAACCCTCTTTGGTCGAAATTGCTTCGGCAACGGCATCGAGATAGGCCGAGACGTCGAAGTCATCTCCCACCTCAAAACGCGGCAGAGCGAGCTTGTGAATGCGGTCGAGATAGAGTTCCAAGGAGAGGTTTGCGGTAAGATCTTCCGGCCGGGCTCGTAGGCGGAATTTTTCTCCAGCGGCCCCTCGCTCAAGCCGAACCGGCACCAAAATGAGGGGGGCCTGACGGATGTTCTCTTTGTTGTTCGGGTCAATCCACTTCAGCATTCCAAGGGCCAGAAAGAGGATATTGACGCCCTGCTCTTCCTCGAGTGTGCGGGCATCATGGTAGAGATCAAGGAGCCGCCGCTGCAGCCCAGTTGGGGTCATACGCGTCTGCAGCTTGGTGTCCGAGTGCCGCGCGGATATCCCTCTGTTATCGACTCCATCGTCCTCTGGTTGGGCGAGAGCGACGGGGGAATAGTCGATCTCTTCGTCTGGAGGGCTGCTTTCATCCTGGCCCGCTTTCGGCCTATCGGGCTTGCCGGCCAGGAAGGTAAAAGCCTTTCCTTCGGTCACCAGCAATCGATAAATTTCGGACGACTTCTCATCGACGATATCGATCGTCTTCGCGCTCTTGGAAAACCGCGGCACATTCAAAAGTCGATTGCGGGCGGAAAGATCGAGCAACTCCATCCTGGCGCGCTCGAGTTTCTCCTTTAGAGGGAGATCGCTTTGGAAGACTGACTGTTTTACGTCCAAGACTTACATCCCCTTTGAAAGGAGAACCAGCTAGAGCCCGCGTAGAGCGTTCGCGCAAGAAAAAACAGCCGTGTTCAATTAGAAACGACTGCGATCACTTCTGGACACCGTCCAATATTGCGACGTGTGATATGGGTCAGAGCCTGCATTCTTGGCCCCCTTTGCCTAGTCGCTATCCGACGAGGATTCTCGCTCCCTGCCCCCGTATTTAGCCGCCTCCACAATGTCTTTTTCTGACACAGAGAGTCCGTTGCGGACCCGAATGGCTCCCGCACTTGGAACGCGGTCCAATTCAGATCCAGTCTTTGCCTTATCCTTCTGGGGCTTAACCTCCGGCGGCGGGTCTTTCGAAAATGTCATGCGTAGGTCCTACTCGTCCAAATCTAAATGCATCCGCCTGTGAGCCTCAAGCCGCTTTCCTGGTCATACAAAGAAAACGCCGCGCCCAATCAATCCACCGTCTCTCGTGGTTCCGCATTCTGATTGGCGCTTTAACATTCATCACTATTAGCGCCTGGCATTTAGTATCCTCCCTCTACTGGTTTTTTTAGCCGATAAGTAATAGATCGGGATTTCACTGCAGAAGTCCGGAGCCATGAAGTGACTGACGAAATCCAAAATACGGCCACCGCGCTGATGGAGCTTACCGCCGATATCGTTGCGGCTTATGTGAGCAAGAATTCAGTGCCGGTCTCCTCATTGCCGGACCTTATTGCCAGCATCAATTCGTCATTAGCGCGTATCGGCCAGCCGTCCGAACCGGAAAAACCCGACCAAGTTCCCGCGGTCAACCCCAAGCGCTCAGTCACTCCAGACTACATCGTCTGCCTCGAAGACGGCAAAAAGTTCAAGTCCCTCAAGAGACACTTGAACACGCATTTTGGACTGACGCCCGACGCCTATCGCCAAAAATGGGGCCTCTCCAACGATTACCCCATGGTCGCGCCTAACTATTCAGCCAATCGCTCCAGATTGGCAAAATCGATTGGCCTCGGTCGCACAGCAGCCGCGCCCAAGAAAGCAGCAGCCAAGAAGTCAAAGACGCGCTAGCAAAACATTTGGCAGCTTCGCAAAGGATCGAAAATTGAATCGCGATCGCTATTCCCATCGCCGCAGCTCGCGGCCAAGACGCGGCCGGGTTTCAATTATGCGCAAGCGTTTCTTTTCACATAAATCATTAGCCGCGATCCTGGTGATCACGCTAGCAGTGGGCGCTTATGTCACCTCCTACTTTACAGGGTGGGGCAACCAGATCGCGGGACCCAATACAGCAAGCGCACTCGGGTCAAAACCGAAGCCTATCGTCGGCGTAGCGTCCATCGTTGACGGGGACACGATCGAGATCCACGGACAGCGTATTCGTTTCAATGGCATCGACGCACCTGAAAGCAGCCAAAACTGCAGCGACGCAAGCGGGCAAGAATACCCATGCGGCCGCAAATCCGCAGAAGCACTGGACATCTTCCTCAGTCAATCCCGACCCATCCAGTGCAACTTTGTTTCGTGGGATCGTTACAACCGCTTCGTTGGTGATTGTCAGCGGGCGGACGGTGCTAGCATTGCGTCTTGGATGGTCGAACAGGGTTATGCCCTGGATTGGCCTCGATACAGCCATGGTAGTTACGCGTCACAACAGGCAGATGCCCAAAGGGCCAAGATTGGCATCTGGGTTGGCACTTTCACAGCCCCTTGGGATTGGCGAGCAACACATGCAGCCAACAATAAACCCGGTAATGACACATCCTACGGCCTTACAGGCCGTCGCCAAATAGCTCAGAGCTATTCGTGTCAACCGCGTCGCTATTGTAAGCAAATCTCCTCATGCGATGAGGCGCGCTGGTATCTCAATAACTGTAGCTGGGGACCCAAATTGGACCGGGACGGCGACGGAATTCCGTGCGAAGGCATTTGCTGACCAAGCCAATTCCTTAGCGCGCTTTCAGCAAGCCGGACTGGCCACCAGCGTTTCGGTGCATTTGCGCGAGTGCCAATAGAGCCTGGCAAAAGGGCTGGCTGACGTTTGTCTTGGAAAATTCCACCAGCTCGTTGAGCCCGGATGGGCTAGAAAACCGCAAGGCTTCGTAGCGACAGACAGGGATCTGCCGATTATCTCTGAAGCGTTTGTCGGGTCCGCCATTCTTATTGGGATGAGCCCAGGTATAGCTCACGATCTCAGCATCAGATGGAACTTTGCCGGTCTCAATAAAATTGCTGGGGGCAAATTGCGTCCTGAGGTCTCCATACCCAACGGCACCGTACTGGTTTCCGTCCTTCACCAAAATCATGTCTGGCATGAAATAAAGGATTTGCCGGCCGACGTGTATCGACGGTGGTGTGACATTGCTGCGAACAACCGTCGGCAAGGAAGCTTGGAGCGTCGTCGACTTTTTATCGACCAACATCGTGGCTCCCGCATTGCGCTTCCAAGTCGTCAGATCCTCTATCTTGCCACCAGCCGCGACATGCCAACTCGCCGCGCAGCGTGTGAGCGTGTCAAAGGCGGCGACAAGTCGCCCGTAGGCCGCCTCCGCGTCCTGCTCCAAATCATAGTAGAGCACGCTCACCCGGCGGTAGCTGTCCAACCAGTTGCCAATAAGCATGCCCGGCAAAAAGGCAGCAATACCGATCAGCGCCACCCCACCTCCCAGCATTGCGCCTGCGATCAATCCGGCGATCCCAAACAGCACGGCCAGGATGAGCGACATTCGCGTCTGCGATTGCCTCGCATTGATTTCATCAAGCACATTGGCAAATGTCTCATCACGCATCTCGATCACATCGGCGGACTCGATTTCTCTCATCACGACGCCACCGCTGACATATTCCACGGGTGAGGATGTTGGATGGGGCTTTGGCCCAGATGGGAATTCAGACAGTTGCAGCGTCTGCTTGGCGCTGCGCTTTCCCAAAGTGCCTCGGTAGTAGAGACCGCCGACGCCTGCATGAATATAATGCCCTCGTGGGCCAGTCCCGATA
>NZ_RZRP01000660.1:0-3594 GCF_003997795.1 Mesorhizobium sp. M7A.F.Ca.US.005.03.2.1
GTCCAGCATCTCCACCGCCTCCGACAGCGGGATCGGGTATTCGAATTCGTCGCGCTCGCGCGCTTTGCTGCCGAATTTGAGCGTCAGCTTGGCGGAAGTGCCGTCGCTGATGCGGATGCGCACTGTGCGCCCGGGGCCGGCAGCGAGATAGAACTGGAGAATGCGGATATTGGCCTCGGCCAACTCCCGCCATGCGGTGTTGGTGACCAGGAATTTTCGTTCGACTTCCTTGCCCATGGCCGCGCACTAAAGCGTTTGCCGCCGTCGATGGCAAGACAATGACGAACAGAAGTTGACTTTAATCAATCGATTGATTAAAATGTGCTCATGATCAAACTACCTGAGCCCAAAGTTCTTCGTCGCGAGCCCGCCGAGATGACGCGCGCGGCGCTTGTCCAGGCGGCACTGAAGCTGTTCGGACGGCAGGGCTTCGACGGCACCTCGACGCGCGAGATCGCCGCCGAGGCGCGAGCCAATATCGGCTCGATCGCCTATCATTTCGGCGGCAAGGAGGGTCTTCGCACGGCCGCCGCCGACTTTATCGTCGAGACCATCCAGACGGTCGCCGGCCCGGCGCTCGGCAATGCGCAGGCGCCCGCGCCGGTCGGTCCGGAGGCAGCGCAGGCGCAGCTCTTCGCGGCGCTGGAGCGAATGGTCGGCTTTGTCGTGGCCAGTCCGCAGGCCGGTGAGATCGTGCAGTTCATCCTGCGCGAACTTTCCCATCCAACGGCAGCCCTCGATCGTATCTATGACGGTGTCTTCGAGCCGAGCCATCGCCGGCTGTGCCAGCTGTGGGAACAGGCAACTGGCGAGCCCGCCGAAAGCGAGGCCACAAGGCTCACCGTGTTCACGCTGATCGGCCAGGTCATCTATTTCCGCATCGGCCGTGAGGCGGTGATGCGCCGCATGGGCTGGCCCGATATCGGCGCCGCGGAGGCCGCCAAGGTGGTGGCGGTCACATCGGGCAATCTCAAGGCCATATTGGCCGCCAGAAAAGGGGCAAAGACAAAGGGGCAAAGACCATGAGCTTTCTGTGTTCGCTGCCGCTCGCCGCGCAGCTCTTCTCGGCCTGTGCCCCGGCAGCACCGCTGGCCGTCGGCTATGTCGAAGGCGACTACGTGCTGCTGGCGCCGATCGAGGTGGCGCAGGTCGAGACCGTCACGGTCAAGCGCGGCGACCGTGTGGTGCCCGGCACGACCGTGGTGACGCTGGAAAGTGCCGACGCAAAAATCGCTGTCGCGCAGGCGCAGGCCGGCCTTGCCCAGGCGCAGGCGCAATTGGCCGACCTGCAGATCGGCAAGCGGCCGGAAGAGATCGCCGTGCTGAAGGCCGAGGTCGATATGGCCAGCGCCCAGGCCGCCGACGCCAAGCGCAAATACGACCGCGCCGCCGATCTGTTCAAGCGCGGCGCCGGCACGCAAGCGGATTTCGACACCGCGTCGGCCACGCTCGAAACGGCCAATGCGCAGGTCGGCCAGGCCAAATCCAATCTCGCCGTCGGCGGCCTGCCGGCGCGCCCCGAGACGATCAAGGCCGCCGACAATCAGGTCAAGCAGGCGCAGGCCGCGTTGGAGCAGGCGCAGTGGCGGCTGTCGAAGCGCGTCCTGGCAGCCCCTTCGCCGGGCCGCGTCAACGATGTCATCCGCAATCCGGGCGATACATCAGGTCCGACCGCGCCGGTCATCTCGATCCTGCCCGACGGCGCGGTGAAGCTCAGCGTCTATATCCCGGAGAGCGCCTTCTCCTCGGTCAAGGTCGGCACCTTGCTCGGCGTCCATTGCGACGGCTGCGGCCCGGATGTGAAGGCGCGCGTCAGCTACGTCTCGCCAGATCCCGAGTTCACCCCGCCGGTGATCTATTCGCTTGAGAACCGGCAGAAGCTGGTCTACCTCGTCGAGGCGCGGCCGGAGGGCGATGCCGGCCCGCTGCAGCCCGGCCAGATCGTCGATGTCGATCTGGCGGACAGCGCAAGATGAACGCCATCGACGTACACGGCCTGGTCAAGCGCTTTGGCGACAAGACCGTCGTCGACCATGTGACGATGTCGGTTGCCGAGGGCGAGATCGTCGGCTTTCTCGGCCCCAACGGTTCGGGCAAAACGACCACCATCCGCATCATGTGCGGCCTGCTGACGCCGGACGAGGGCGAAGGCACGGTGCTCGGTTTCAACATCCGCACCGACAGCCTGCGCATCAAGCGCGAAGTCGGCTACATGACGCAGAAATTCTCGTTCTACGAGGATCTGACGATCGGCGAGAATCTCGAATTCGTGGCGCGGCTCTACCGGCTGAAGCCGGTCGAGGAGCATGTCGCGAGCACGTTGGAGGACCTCGGCCTGACGTCGCGCCGCAACCAGCTGGCCGGCACCTTGTCGGGCGGCTGGAAGCAGCGGCTGGCGCTGGCCGCCTGCATCATGCACAAGCCGAAATTGCTGCTGCTCGACGAGCCTACGGCCGGTGTCGACCCGAAGGCGCGGCGCGAGTTCTGGGACGAGATCCATCGCCTCGCCAGCGGCGGGCTGACCGTGCTGGTCTCCACCCACTATATGGACGAAGCCGAGCGCTGCCACCGCATCAGCTACATCTCCTATGGCAAGATGCTGGCCACCGGCACTGTCGCCGAAGTGGTGAAAAATGCCGGGCTGACCACCTTCGTCCTGCAGGGTCCGCGCCTCGATCAGGTCGCCGAAGCGCTTCAGGGCCGCCCCGGCGTCGATCAGGTGGCGCCGTTCGGCGCGACGCTGCATGTCGTCGGCTCCGACCAGAAGAAGCTCGAAGCCGCGCTTGCCGATGTCGAGAGAGAGCACAAGGGCGTGAAAGTTTCGCCCGGCGAAACCAGCCTCGAGGACGTCTTCATCCAGTTCATGTCCGGCTCGAAGGACAACATGGCATGAACAGCGTCTTTTCCTTCGCCCGACTTGGCGCCTTGCTGATCAAGGAATTCATCCAGATGCGGCGCGACCGCATCACCTTCGCCATGATGCTCGGCGTGCCGCTGATACAATTGGTGCTTTTCGGCTACGCCATCAACAACGACCCGAAAAGCCTGCCGGCAGCACTCGTGGCGACGAGCAACGATCCCTATACGCGCGCCATTGTCGCGGCGCTGCAGACCACCGGTTACTATCGTTTCGACCATGTCGCGCAAAGTGCCGCCGAGGCCGAGTTCCTGATATCGCGCGGCGACGTTGCCTTCGTCGTCACCATCCCGGCCGATTTCGCCAGGAGAGTGGAGAGCGGCAACAACCCGCAGATACTCATCGAGGCCGACGCCACCGACCCGGCGGTGGCCAGCGGCGCCATCTCGACGCTCGGCACAGTCGCCAGCCAGGCGCTGCTGAGGGCGCAAGGCACGCAGGAAGCCGCCGCCGAGGCCGCCAAGGGTCAGCTCGATGTCGTCGTACACCGGCGCTACAATCCCGAAGGCATCTCGCAATACAACATCGTGCCCGGCCTGCTGGGCGTCATCCTGCAGATGACCATGGTGATGATGACCTCGATCGCGCTGACACGCGAGACCGAGCGCGGAACGATGGAGAACCTGCTGGCGATGCCGTCCAGCCCGCTCGAGATCATGATGGGCAAGGTGCTGCCC
>NZ_RZRP01000661.1:0-3588 GCF_003997795.1 Mesorhizobium sp. M7A.F.Ca.US.005.03.2.1
CGAGATCCGGCGCATCGATCTCAGGGTCGTCGCGGCGACCAAAGTCGATCTCGGGCGGCCGGACCAGCGCGGCGATTTTCGCGAGGATCTGTATTTTCGCCTCAACGTGGTGACGCTGCGCATTCCGCCGCTACGTGAACGCCGCGGCGATATCCCGATGCTGTTCGGGCATTTCCTCGGCAAGGCGGCCGAACGGTTTGGCCGGCCTGTCGCCAAGGTGAATGCAGCCGTCAGCGATCATCTCCAGTCGCATGACTGGCCGGGCAATGTGCGCGAGCTCGCCCATTTCGCCGATCGCGTCGCGCTCGGTCTCGGCCCGGACGAGGAGACGAAAACGGTTCGCGCGCATTCGCCGGAGCCTGCGGCAGCATTGCCCGAACGGGTCGGCCACTATGAGGCGCAACTGATCCGCGATGCGCTGCGCGACCATGGCGGCGACGTGCGCGGCGCCATCGACGCGCTCGGCGTGCCGCGTAAGACCTTTTATGACAAGCTCAAGCGCTACGGCATTGCCGCGTCCGAATTTCGCAATGGCGGCGATGCCGATACGCAACCCATCTCGGAAAAGCGATGAACACGACACTGGAAACGACGGCAAATCCCTCGCCGCAAGACCTCACTTTTCTCAGCGAAAGGCTGACGGCGTTCAACGACGGCGATGTCGGCGCGTCCGAAAGGCATGCGCTTGCGGTGTTCGTGCGCGACGACGCCGGCGCGGTCGTCGCCGGCATTTCCGGCTACACCGCCTGGGGATGGCTTTATGTGCAATGGCTCTGGGTGGATGAGCGGCTGCGTGGCCAGCGCATGGCCGGCAAGATGCTGGACGCGGCCGAACATGAAGCGGTGGCGCGCGGCTGTCAAAACGCCTGGATCGACACCTTCAATCCGAATGCCGCCAAGGTCTATCAGCGCCAGGGTTATCAGCCCTTTGGAACACTTGCCGACTTCCCCGTCGGCCGCAGCCGCATCTTCCTGCAGAAGAAACTGGCTTAACCGGCGAGTTTTCCGCCCTGCATCGGCCGCGGTGCGCCGGTCGTGCTCGGAAAACTGATCGGCAGCCCGCGCAGCACGCGAACCGCGAGGAAGGCAAAGCATTCCGCCTCCACCGCGTCGCCGCTCCAGCCCAGGCTCTCGGCCTGCACCACCTCGACGCCGGCGCGGCTGGCCAGCATCGCCATCATGGTCGGATTATGGCGACCTCCGCCGCTGACCACCAGCTTTTTAGGCCGGCTTGGTAAGAGGTCGAGTGCCTTGCCGACGGCGCCGGCGGTGAACGCGGTGAGCAAGGCTGCACCATCCTCTGCATTCAGGCCGTCCGCCATCGCGGCACCGAAGTCGAAACGATCCAGCGATTTCGGGTAGGCTTTGCTCAGATAAGGGTGCTGCAGCAGCTTGGCGAGCCGGGCCTCGTCGACCGTTCCCGCCCGGCCAAGCGCGCCGTCGCGGTCCATCTCGCCGAGCGCCTTCGACTTGATGAAATCGTTGAGTGGCGCGTTGGCGGGGCCGGTGTCGAAGGCGACGACATTGTCAGCGCCGTCCCACCAGGTGATGTTGGCGACGCCGCCGAGGTTGAGTACGGCGACCTCGCCATTGGCACCGGCGCTGCGCATCAGCGCGGTGTGATAGACCGCGGCCAGCGGCGCGCCTTGCCCCCCGGCGCGCATGTCGGCCGAGCGGAAATCGTATGCGACCTTGGTGCCCAGTATGGCATGCATCAGCTCACCGTCGCCGAGCTGCCGGGTCTGGCCCAGCCGTCCAACCTGCGGCGCACGATGCAGAACGGTCTGGCCGTGAAAACCGACAATGCCGATATCGGCCATCGTCATGCCACAGCCTTCGACCAACTCCTTGACGGCCGCCGATTGCGCGCGTGTCAGGGCATCCTCCGCGGTGCGGAAGATCGCCGGCTCCGGCCCGACGAAATTCCACGCCCGCGCCTCCGTCAGCGTCTCTTCCAGCAGCGAGCGGATCGACGCGGGATAGGGCATCAGCCGATAGGTGCCGAAATCCTCGATCTGCTCGCCATCGGTCTTGATCAGCGCGACGTCGATGTTGCCGTCCAGCACCGTGCCGGTCATCAGGCCGACGGCCCAGATTGGTTCCATAGTCGTTTCCTCGTTGAGCATGATCTTTTCCGAAAACCGTTTCCCACTTTTCGGGACCATGCTCCAGTCCCCATCGATGAGATCACCGATAGCTTTGCGAAGCCTGACGATCCTACCGTCAAAATATCGGTCGGATGAATCCGGTTGGCGGGCAAGGTCCAAGCCTTGCCACTGTCGAAGTGGCGGTCTCGGTGCTGAAGACCGAACGGCCTTCGTAGCGCCACAGGCGATGCTGGACCGCGCAACGTCGGTTCTGCAGCCGTCTGGCTCAACAACCGCCGAGATGCCACCTCTTGCCTGTCAGCCCCGAAGGCGCGACCTTGCCTGATCTGGCGAACGCTTCCGCCGAAATCCGCAAGGAGTGAAAAATCATGGCATCCGATGTGGCCGTCATTGCAGGCGCCGGCGCTGGTCTGAGCGCCTCGCTTGCGCGCCTTCTCACCCGGGAAGGCTTTCGCGTGGTTCTGGCCGCCCGCAATGTCGAGAAGCTCAGCGCTCTGACCGACGAAACCGGTGCGCTGGCCGTCGAGACGGATGTTGCCGACGTCGCGTCCGTCGCCAGCCTGTTCGACACCGCAGACAAGGCCGGCCCGCTGGCGCTTGCAGTGTTCAACGCCAGCGCGCGCACCCGCGGACCGATCGCCGAGCTCGATGCCGAAGCGGTCAAACAGGCATTGCTGGTCGGCGCCTATGGCGGCTTCCTGGTCGGCCAGCAGGCGGCGCGCCGGCTGCTTGCGCGGGGTTCCGGATCGATCCTGTTCACCGGGGCCACCGCCAGCGTGAAGGGATTTCCCGGCTCAGCCGGCTTCGCCATGCCGAAATTCGGCCTGCGCGGCCTGGCGCAGTCCATGGCCCGCGAGCTCGCTCCGCAGAACATCCACGTCGCCCACTTCATCATCGACGGCCAGATCGAGCCGCCCGGACAGGTGGCCGATCCCGGCCGGCCGGACCGCCGTCTATCGCCGGACGCCATCGCCGAGGCCTATCTTACAACCCATCGCCAGCATCGCAGCGCCTGGAGCTCGGAGCTTGAGCTGCGGCCCTGGGCAGAGACGTTTTGACAGTGCAGCTGATCGCCTAGGGGCCAACTGATCGCCTGGCGGGAAGTAACGCGAGCCTTCCGCCACTCCTTTTACATTAGGCGATACTAATATTTTGTGGCTCTGAGCTGCTTATCCGATACATAAAAAAGCCCAGTGTAATATATACGTTTGTTTAACGTCGGTTGTGCATCTTGCTGGCTTTCCCGGTCTAATTGAGAACGCGTATGCCGGTTACACGTCGTACACTGCTTGCGGCCGGGAGCGGCGGGTTGCTGATCTCGCAAGCCCGGGCGGCCAACACTCCAGGACAGCAGGCGGAGAACGCCCCAAAGCCGATCGCGAGCGGCGATGCCTTGCGCATCGCAATGCCGGCCTTCGCTTCCAATCCGTTCTTCCCGGCCGACGGATCGGGGGACAATGGCATAGACATGGAACTGGCC
>NZ_RZRP01000662.1:0-3587 GCF_003997795.1 Mesorhizobium sp. M7A.F.Ca.US.005.03.2.1
CCAGGACGGCTGGGCCGGCCAGATAGGGCGCCAGAAGCGAAAAGCTGCGGCTGGTGTCGGTGAAGCCGTGCACCAACAGCAGTGCCGGCTCGGCGCCTGTTATCTCGACATAGGCGATGTCGAGATTGCCGACAGTGACGAACTGCTTGCGGCCGGCCCAGCCGTCCTGGTTCGCGCAGGCATTCAGCACCGCCGCCCTCACAGGCCGAGCTTTTCCTTGACCGCGGCAAGGCCGGGTTGGCCGTCGAAGGTGGTGACACCGGCGAGCCAGGCATCGAGACGGCTCTTGTTGGCCGTGATTGCCTTCAGCGCGCCGTCCTCCGGCTTCATGCCGTCATTGATCAGATAACCCATGCCGACATTCTCGAAATCGATGTCGAAGGCGAGGTTTTTCAAGAACTGTGCGACGTTCGGGCATTGCTGCAGATAGCCCTTGCGCACCTGCGTCGTCACCGTCGCGGCGCCGAAATTCGGGCCGAAGAACTTGTCGCCGCCGGTCAGATATTTGAAGTCGTACATCGTGTTCATCGGGTGCGGCGCCCAGCCCTGGAAGACGATGAACTGCTTCTCCTTGATCTCGTAGCCGACCTCGGAAAGCATGCCGGCTTCGCTCGATTCGACCACCTGCCAGCCGTCCAGGCCAAAGGCGGGATCGGCGATAGCGTCCATCATCAACTGGTTTGAACCGGGCTCGATGCCGTACATTTTCTTGCCGAATTTGTCGGCGAATTTGTGCAGGTCGGAAATGTCCTTGACGCCGGCTTCCCAGACATAGGTCGGCACGGCGAATGTGTATTTGGCGCCTACGAGATTGACGCGCACATTCTCGACCGAGCCGTCCTTCTTGTAGGGCTCGTAATAGGTGACCATGGCCGGGTCCCAGTAGCCCAGGAACAGGTCGAGGTCCCTGTTCTTCATGCCCTCGTAGATGACGTTGATGCCGAGCACCTGGCTTTGCGGCTGATAGCCAAGCGCCTCCAACAGGACATTTGCGACTCCTGTGGTGAAGGCAAGGTCGTTCCAGCCGGGTTCGGCCATGCGGACCGTCTTGCACTCTTCGGCCTCGGCCGCCTGGGCCGCATGAGTGGCCAACATGAGGCCGGCAAGGCAGACGCCATTTGCAAGGATGCGCAACATTTCGGTTCTCCTCGTCCACAAAATTGACCAATCGGTCTTTTTATTGTCCCATGGGTCAATTCTTGATCTGAACGGACGAAGATGTCAACGTGGATTCGACATGCATGGACCGATGCCGTGAAACTCAAGCGTCTCAGTGAGATCCGCCGCAAGGAATTGCGGCAGGCGGCCTTCGCGGTGCTGGAGCGCGAGGGCATTGCCGGCGCGACCCTGGAAAAGGTGGCGGCGCAGGCCGGTGCCTCCAAGGGCATCGTGCTGCACTATTTCCGCAACAAGCAGGAATTGTTCGAGCACGCGATGCGTGAGGCAAACGCCGTCCTGTGCCAGGCGGTGATCGCGCGGCTTCGCCGGGCGCAGACACCGATGGAGCGCATGGATGCGGTGATCGAGGGCAATTTCGAGGAGCATCTGTTCCAGCCGCCTCTCTGCCATGCCTGGCTGTCGCTCTGCGCCGAGGTGCCGCGCGACGAGAAGATGGCTCGTATCCAGAGGGTGATCCATGCGCGCATGCGCTCGAACCTGTTGTCGGGCCTGCGCGGCCTCGCCTCGCCCGGAGATGCCGACGACATCGCGCTTGGCGTCACCGCGCTGATCGACGGGCTTTGGTTGCGGCTCGGCCTGCAGCCGGGCAGTGTGTCGCGCGAACAGGCTGTCCGCCAGGTCAAGAATTATGTCGCGGGACGGCTGGCTTTGGGGGAGCTTGCGACCGCCGGCGCTTAAACCAGCCTCGGCCGGCCTGCCGGGTGGCAGCGGTCGAAGTTCATACTGTGGGATAGGCTGACGGCTTGACCTTGGCCGCCACTATACGGTGCTCTCGACGACGCAGAAATCTCGGAGCATCCGATGAGACTTCACAACAAGCGCGCGCTGGTTACCGGCGGGTCGGACGGTATCGGCCTGGCGATCGCCGAGGCCTTTTCGCGCGAGGGCGCGGACGTCCTGATCGTCGGCCGTGACACCAAAAAGCTCGACGCCGCCCATAAGCAGCTCGGCGGCACTATCGAGACGCTGTCGGCCGATCTTGCCACATCGGCCGGCATTGCGGCCGTCGGCGAGCACGTCAAAGAATCCGGCAGGCCGCTCGATATTCTCGTCAACAATGCCGGGGTGGCTTTCCTGGTGCCGTTCGATACCGTCAGCGAGGCGCAGTTCCAACAATCCTTCGCGCTCAATGTGACGGCGGTGTTCTTCCTCACGCAGGGTCTGCTGCCGCATCTGGCGGCCGGCGCGTCGGTGATCAACATCTCGTCCTATTTCGCCAACAAGATGATCCCGAAGCGGCCCTCGAGCCTCTATTCCCTGTCAAAGGGCGCGTTGAACTCGCTGACCAAATCGCTGGCCTTCGAACTCGGCCCGCGCAGCATCCGCGTCAACGCCATCGCGCCCGGCACTGTCGACACCGCCATGCGACGCAAGACCGTCGACAATTTGCCGGCCGAGGCAAAGGCCGAGCTGAAAGTCTATGTCGAGCGCAGCTATCCGCTTGGCAGAATCGGCCGCCCCGACGATCTGGCGGGCATCGCAGTGTACCTCGCTAGCGACGAGGCGGCCTGGACCAGCGGCGGGGTCTTCTCCGTCGACGGTGGTTATACTGCGGGCTGATCCGTCCGGGCGCCACGCCAAGCGCCGACATTTTCTGCGACGCCACTTTCTACAAATCCAAGTACGCCTACCGCCTCCAGGACCTGATCGCGAACCCAGCGATGGGGTGGCTCGTCGTCGTGGCGCGCGTGCCAGTACATCCTGATTTCCGGAACAGCAATGGGAAGCGGCGGTTCAAAGATGACGAGCGGCAGGGTCTCGGCCGCCCAAACCGCGAACTGCCTGGGCACCGCCGACAGGTGGTTTCCATTTGCCACGGCTAATGCGACAGCCTGAAAGTGCGGCAGGGTCAGGCTTACACGGCGCGTCCGCCCGATCTTGCGGAGCGCCTCGTCGGTGGAGCCCGACATCGACCCGTCGATAGAACGAAGAATATGGGGCAGCTCGCAGAAGAGGTCGATCGGCAGAGTCTTGCCTTCCATGATTCCCGCCTGCCTGATCGCAGCGTTGTCGTGCGCGGCGATGATGGCGAATGGTGAATGGAACAGAGGCGTGCTTGAGACCCAGTCGGAGACCTCCAGCGGACGCTCGAGCGCTACGTCGATTTCATCGTCCTGGAGCAGCCGCGAGACATCGCCGCGCGCGCTATCGAGAAACCTTAGCGACGCGCGCGGCGCGGCGCCAGCGATGCGTGCCGCCAGCGCTGGCATCAGCATCATGGAAAAGAAATCCGCCCCCATGAACGTGAAGGTTCGCTCCAGTTCCGCCGGATCGAACGCCTTGGCCGAATGGAAGACGCGTTCGATCTCGCGAAGCGCCACGCGCAACGGCTCGGCCATGCTCTCGGCGCGCGGTGTCGGCATCATGTCATTGCCCCGTCGCACGAACAGCTGGTCGTTGAGGAGATG
>NZ_RZRP01000663.1:0-3579 GCF_003997795.1 Mesorhizobium sp. M7A.F.Ca.US.005.03.2.1
CCCGATCCACAGTTTTCGCGCCTTTCGAGATCATCGAGGGCGACCGCAAGCGAGGCATCGTGCTGTTGGGCGATCATGCCCGTCGCGACCTGCCCGACGACTATGGCAGCCTCGGCCTGCCCTCAGCGGAGTTCGACCGCCACATCGCCTATGACATCGGCGTCGAGGGCGTGACGCGCGAACTGGCTGCCCTGCTCGGCGTGCCAGCGGTGCTCGCCAATTTTTCGCGGCTGCTGATCGATCCCAATCGCGGCGAAGACGACCCGACGCTCATTCGCCAGCTTTATGACGGCACTGTCGTACCTGGGAATTACCCCATCGCTGCCGAGGAGCGCGAGAGGCGGCTCGACGGGTTCTACCGGCCCTATCACGACGCCGTCAGCGCCATGATCGCCTCGGTCGCACAGGCTTCCGCCCAGGCGCCCTTCATCTTCTCGGTGCATTCCTTCACCCCGGCCATGCAAGGAATCCAGCGTCCTTGGCACGTCGGCATCCTGTGGGACCTCGACGACCGCGTGGCGCGGCCGTTGATAGACATGCTGGCGCAGGACAGGAACCTCGTCGTCGGCGACAACGAACCCTATGACGGCGCGCTGCGCGGCGACACCATGTACAAGCACGCCATCGTCAACGGCTTCGCCCATGCGCTGATCGAGATCCGACAGGATTTGATATCGGACCAGAAGGGCGCGCTCGCCTGGGCCGAACGGCTGGCGCCGATCGTTGACGCCATCGACCGCCGTCCCGATATACATGTGGTGAAGATGTTCGGCTCGCGTACCGGGCCGCTATGACGGAGGTTTCGATGACCGAACTCAGCGACGAGCAGCAACGCGATTTCGAGGCGGCCGCCTTCCGCCGGCTGGTCGAGCATCTGCGCGAACGCAACGACGTGCAGAACATCGACCTGATGAACCTCGCCGGCTTCTGCCGCAACTGCCTGTCGAACTGGTATCGCGAGGCGGCCAATGCCGAGGGCGTCGATCTCACCAAGGATCAGTCGCGCGAGATCGTCTACGGCATGCCCTATGCGCAATGGCAGGCGCTCAACCAGACCGAGGCCTCCGACGCCAAGAAGGCCGAATTCGAGGCAAGGCGCCCCAAGGACCATTAAGGCCAGCGATCACTCAAGGCTGTGTTTGGCTCAAAAAATGCTTCCCGAAAGAGCCTTGACTGAAAATTGAATCGATCTAATTTGCCGCGCGAAGCCATTTCTTGCGGGATTCGCCTCATGAACGCGTCAACTGCCAAGCTGACTGCCATTCGCGGACGATGGGCGCTCGCGGCCATTTTCCTCGCCAACGGCTTCCTGACGGGCAGCTGGGCGCCGCAGATTCCGGTGTTCCTGACCCGGCTGGAGATTTCGAAGTTCACGCTCGGTCTGCTGATTCTCTTGTTTGGGGTCGGCGCCGTCGTCGCGATGACCTGGTGTGGCCATTTGATCTCCAGACATGGTTCGCGCACCGTACTGCGTTGGTTCGCGCTGTGCGGCAGCCTCGGTCTCATGGTCGTGGCGCTGGCGCCCGACGTACCCTTGGCGGCCGTTGCCATGATCATCTTCGGCGGCTCGATCGGTGGCATGGACGTTGCCATGAATGCCAACGCCGTGGTGGTCGAACGGCGGCTCTCCCGCGCCGTCATGTCGTCTTCGCACGGCTTCTGGAGTCTCGGTGGTTTTGCCGGTGGCGGCCTCGGCGGCTTTGCCATCCAGCATTACGGCCACCTCGTCCACGCGGCGGCGGTAACGGCGTTTGCCTTCGCGGTGATCGCGGTGGCCGTTCGCCATCTCCTCGCCGAAGACAGACCGCAGGCGGCCGAGCACCACAAATTCGCACTGCCGGCAAACCCGCTGGTTTATCTGATCGGGCTGATGGCGTTGCTGGCGATGATCTCGGAAGGCGCCGTGCTCGACTGGGCAGCCCTGTATCTGCGCCAGGAGCTCGGCGCCGATCTCGCCGTCGCCGGCCTCGCCTACGCCGGATTTTCAGGCGTCATGGCGGTTACGCGGTTCTTCGGCGACGGCATACGCAATCGCTTCGGCGCGGTGACGACGCTACGCGCGTCGGCCCTCGTAGCCGCGGTCGGCATGCTGGTGGCTGGCCTGGCGCCCTCGCCCTGGCTCGCCATTGCAGCCTTTGCCTTTTGCGGCTTCGGCATCGCCAATATGGTGCCGATCATCTTTTCGGCCGGCGGCAACCAGGAAGGCATGTCTTCCGGCACCGGCATGAGCGTGGTCACGACGATCGGATACTGCGGCATACTGGTGGCGCCGTCGGCGATCGGCTTCGTTGCCGAGCATTCCAGCTTCGGCCCGATCTTCATCACCATGTCGGGACTGCTGATCATCGTGTTGCTGATGGCCGGGCTCGCTCACCGCGCCGAATTCGCGCCAGCACCCGCCGAATAGCGTTTCAGCTCCTCGTGAAGGAAATCCACCACACGGCGGATGCGCACGCTGGTACGCACGTCGCGATGCATCGCCAGCCACACCGGCAGAACTGGCAGCGGCAGGTCAGGCAGCACCTTCTCAATCAAAGGATCCCTGTCGGCCAGCGGCTCCTGGCCAAGACCAATGCCGTTTCCCGCCCGCACCGCTTCCCACAAAACCATCTGGTTGTCGGCCCTGAAGCGGAAGCTGCTCCGGGTGACGGGGATGCCGTGCCGGGTAAAACCCCTGATGATCTCGTCGCCGCGGTCGAAGCCGACCAGATCGTGGTCGACAAGATCGGCAGGCTTCAGCGGACGGCCGCGCCTGTCGAGATAGGATTTAGCCGCGCAGGCGCAGAGCTCGATGTCGCAGACCTTGCGTGCCATCAGCTCGTTCTGCGCCGGCTTGACCATGCGGATGGCGATGTCGGCATCTCGACGCAGCAGGTTCTCGACCTGATTGGAGGCGACGATCTCGACCTCGATGCCGGGCTCCTCGATCCCCAGCCGCATCGTCATCTCAGGCAGGACATAGGCCGCCACGACCTCGCTGGCGGCGATACGCACCGTGCCTTCGATAGCCTCAACCGAACCCAGTGCCAGGAGTGAGAAGGCGCTTGCCTGCTCGCTGACCGCCTTGCCGCGTTCCAACAGCGTGCTGCCGGCCTCCGTCAGTTCGTAGCCGTGCCGTCCTCGACGGAACAGCGTGACGCCCAGCGCCTGTTCCAACTCGCCGATGTGACGGCCAAGCGTCGGCTGGCTGGCCGAAAGCTTCCGCGCGGCAGCCGACAGGCTGCCGGATTCCGCCACGGTGACAAAGCTCTTGATCAGGTTCCAGTCGATTTCTGTCATTCATTTATGAATATCAGAACGCCATCTGTAGTCAATTTCCATTCGCATTCGGAGCGACCATATTCCAGTTGCAGACACCAACACGGACTGCAAACACCAACCAGGAGAACTCAGATGACCAAGATCGCTCTCACCACCGCCGCTATCCTCACTTCCATCAGCGCCGCTTTTGCCGGCAGCGACAAGTTTGGTTCGAACGACGCCAGCCAGCCGGCTGTCACCAGCACCGACGACACGACCACCGCTTCGATTCACAACCCCGATGCGGCCATCCGGAAGCCGGTCACACAGGGCAGCAAC
>NZ_RZRP01000664.1:0-3569 GCF_003997795.1 Mesorhizobium sp. M7A.F.Ca.US.005.03.2.1
AACCGCTCGAGCTCGCGTCCCGCCGGCGTCAGTTGAGCGCCGTTGCGGTTACGGATGAAGAGCTGCCGTCCGAGCTCCTCCTCCAGCGTCCGAATGCGAGCACTTACAGTGGTCTGCGTGACATGAAGACGATCCGCGGCCTTCAGGAAACTACCCGAATGGACGATTTCAAGGAAAGTGCGCGCTCGATTGATGTCCACGGGCTCCTCTTATGACAGCAATAATTTTGCACTGATGGTAGCACTTAATTCGTTTGCTTTGCTGTTCCTGCGGAACACGTTTGAGCAAACGTGTGGGGCACACCGGATGCGGAGCTACCCACTACCCGGACGCCAACACCCACGAACACACATTTCCACCCTGCTTAGCGCACGAGCTTTCGTCCGAGTATGACGGCCATTCGGAGTCTCCAGGAATCCTGGAGCGAAATCTTGCGCTGGCAAAAGGGCGGAGCGGCCGAGGTTGATCGAGGAGCCCCTCGCCATGGATGTCCTGAGAGAAAGGCCAGGGCGGACCGCATCGCTTGGAGCCTCGATCTTGCCACCGGCGAGGTCAGCAGGCGCATCTTCAGCGGTTTTTGGCCGTCCCGAGGAGAGCCCGACCTTCGCAACTGGGCGATCAAGGTCATCCGAACGCCTTGGCAGGATCGTGCTTCCCGTTGTCATCAGAAAAGGCTAGCCGGTAGAGTTTCGTAAGGGATCCACTTGAGAGGCGCGTTTGGGACTTCCTGCGGGCCTCGGCCCTGCCGGATACCGGAATCGAACCGATGGTAGGCTTCGACGGGCCGAACTACCGTCTGGGTATGGCGGCTTTCTCATCCGCAAGACGCTGCGCGTGACCCCCGCCATGGCAAAAGCTGTGGGCGATGCGCGAGAGCTAAAAAGGCCGGGAGATCGAGAGTACGTGGTCCTCAAAAATGCAGAGGGTGGACAACTTCTACTTGCTTTCGATCCAATCCAGCAAGCCAGCTTCGATCCGCTCGCACCCGGTGAATTCGTGCACCAGGCTCCTGGCCAAATCGCGCCATTGCGACTCCGGCGCTCTGGTTTCCGAGATCAGATCGTGGAAGGCCTTGCGGATGATCAGCATCGAGCGCGCAGACGGCAACTGGTGCAGATTCGCTTTCCTCGCTCTGGCTCTGTCGCTGGCGAATTCGTTTCACGAGTTCGTGCAATGCGGCAATCGCTTGTCGGGTTTCATCCATATCCCCGCGAAGTGCGGCAGTTCCCGCCATGGACTGCTGTCGAGCGTGGAAGGCGGCATCGATGACCGCTCTCGCAAGATGGTATGCGTTTGAACCATCGCCGCCTCCCTTCCTGCGACGACTATTTTTTACAACGTCCGAAAGCGCATCCCAAAAACCAAGGTCGCGGCCACTCGGTGCTTCGGCTGGTGACTAAGAAAGTCCCGTCCTACTCGAACATGATCCCAGCCGTGCCTCTTTTGGCGATCAACAGTCTCCGAACCTCCTGGATCCGCTCAGCTTGTTGTTTGGTATAGGGACCCATCGGGCGGGTCTT
This sequence comes from Mesorhizobium sp. M7A.F.Ca.US.005.03.2.1, assembly GCF_003997795.1. NCBI lineage: Bacteria > Pseudomonadati > Pseudomonadota > Alphaproteobacteria > Hyphomicrobiales > Phyllobacteriaceae > Mesorhizobium > Mesorhizobium sp. M7A.F.Ca.US.005.03.2.1. The sequence continues at coordinate 1,521 of NZ_RZRP01000664.1, forward strand.
TTCTTCACCGCGGCGGACCCTGCAGTACCAGCGGCCGTCATTCGAAAAGATTTCGACCGAGGTCGGCGCATCGTTAGCGTGCCTGGCGATCTCGTCGATGAATTCCACGACCTTTGAATGGTGCTGGGCAGGTCCGACAGTGCGCAAAACGTTTCTGCCGCTAATTTCATGCTGCAGTGTGGACATAGTCGAACTCCTTTCAATCACAATCACATCCCGCTCGCCATCTTGACCGTGCTGTTTCGAACCGGGCTGCCGCGCGGAGCGCTTGTTAGGCTATCTCGCGCCCTGTCTCGGCCTCTGCCTCCAGGCTCTCGGTGTCACGGAAGATCGAAGAGGAGCTTTCCGGCATCGGAGAGGTCGGACAGCGCGGTCCCCCAGGCGAGATCCAGGCCTTGGTCTCAGTTTCAGCCATATTCTTCTCCTTGGCGATCCAGCGTCAAAAGTCGCTCGTGCGGCGAAGCGGCAATCCCCATTTGCTTCGGGATATTCTCTGCCTGGCTAGCGCGCCTTCAGAGTGTCAGCACCGCCAACATCCCGATCACGTCAGGCATCGGGCTGTGTGGTTTTCACGTTGTAGTTTCCCGCCATCGCGGATCTCATGCAAACGAATTTAATCGGTAATTGAGTGCAATTTTTATGATAGCCGCCTTTGGCGATTTCACTGTCAGTTCGGCCGCCCGAGGAGGCTGCCTTCGTCGAGGCCGCGACCGAAAGGCTTATCCCTGAAGACGACCTCGGCCCCGGTGCCAAGGCGTGCGGCGTGCCGCTCTTCATCGATCATCAGCTTGCCGGCGCCTACGGGCATGCAGGTGGTACATGTAGGGACCATGGGCAAAGGGTGAAGACACACAAAGCTTTCGATCGCGCATGACTCGGGCCGCCCTCTACCGGGCAGCGACCAAGGCAATTGACGACCCCGCGTTGTCATCGCAGGGCGGCAAGCTTTTCGCCGATCTCCCGGCCCAAGCGCAGGATGCGATGCTTTGGATCTCGAAGGCGGGCAAGATCGATCTCGGTGCGTCGGATGCCACGACCTTCTCCAAAAATGCTTTGGCAGAAGCCCCAAGGAGGGGATGTTTTCGGATCTATGGCGGCAACAAGGATATGGCCGGCTAGAAGATGCTCGGCTGCCCGGGCGCGCTACAACTACCTGGATTGGGTCGATCGGCACGGCGAGCACTATGACCAGCCGCCGGTCGGCATCGCGGCTGGCCCGCGTGGAAGCTCTCGGACGACCAGGTCGCCGCGGTGGCGACCTACATCCGAAATGCCTGGGGCAACCAGGCCAGTCCGATTTCGGCAGGCGACGTCAAGTCGCTGCGCGATTCGGTGCAGGCCGTGAACAGCGCTTACTGAATTGGCAGGCCCGAGGAGGTTCCAGCGTGCGTCTCCCATAAAGCGGTTCACGTGCTCGCCAGACGTATGGCGGCGACCGATAGCGGTGGCAGTGTGACTTTGAGGCTCAAGGTACCGGCCTCGCTCTCGGTCGCGACCGGCTCACTGCGAAGTTCCGACACATCGTTGAGCTCATCGACCGTCGCCGGGTCGAGATATTCGGGCTTGCCCATTTCCTCCCAGCGGCGTTTTGCGTTGGCGTGATCGGCGTCGATTTGTTGTACGGAAGCCATCGTGGCTGTCGGCGCAGCTTTCAGCGTGAACGAAACCTCCTCGGTCTCGATCGGATGACGCGGCAGGGCGAAATTCGTCAGCATCAGCGTGGACCCACCGTCATCGCGGATAACCCAGGCATCCACCGTCTCGTGAGCGCCCTCGACAGGCAGCAACTCGGTGCCAACTCCATGCAGCAATTGAAAGGCCCGATAGGCCGGCTTGGCGATGCCGTGGATGTTCAACAATCCAAACCCGCCCTGAAAGGGTATCGAGGGAAAATAGTTCTCCTCGAAAATATCGGAGAACGTCCAGTAACTGTATCCCTGGACCAGCCCGTTTGCTTCCAGCACGGTCTTGACGATGAACGCGGCGGCATAGGGGTCGTCGTGCAAGGGGTCGCGCGGGTTGGACGAGGTGCACCATTCGGTATAATAG
>NZ_RZRP01000665.1:0-3563 GCF_003997795.1 Mesorhizobium sp. M7A.F.Ca.US.005.03.2.1
ATTCATGCATGCGCCCCAGTGCCGCAAGCATGCCGAGATTGAGCAGGCTGCGCTGCTTGAGATCGAGCGCGGCGTCAGTCCAGCATGTGCCCCAGCAATACTCGTTGAGCATGTCCTGGAGGGGCCTGGAGAAGTCATCGGCATTGCCGATTGCGCGGTCGACATAGTCGTCGCCCAGTACTTTGCGGCGGACTGCCTCGCCGGCTTTCTGCAATTTGCTATCCATGGCTGGTCGCCCCTGCCCGTCGTGAGTGGTCATCCAGGAAATCCGCAATCAGGCCAGCGACCGGCCCGGGCGCTTCGATCAGGATCGAATGCCGCAACCCCGGCAGGATCTCGAGCCGCGAGCCGCGGATCTGGTCGTGCATATGACGCGCCATGCGCGGGTTGGATCCCTGGTCGTCCTCCCCCGTCACGATCAGTGTCGACGACCTGATCTGGTCGAGGATGCCGCCGAAATCTGTCTCGGCCAGAACCCGGTAAGCGGCGGCGTAGCACGCAGGATCGTTCTCGGCGTCGCGCCGATGCAGCTCGGCGATCACATCCGGGTTGCGCTCCTGAAACTCCTCGGTCAGCCACCGCGAGAGCGACGCGGCATGGTGCGCACTCGGCTGGCTGGCGGTCAAAGCGGCGAGACGACGCAGAACCGCCTGCCGTTCTTCCGGCAAGCGCCCGGCGACGGTCGCCAGCAGCACCAGCTTTTGAAGCCGATCGGGATGGGTCAGTGCCAGGCGCTGGGCTATAAGGCCGCCCAGCGAGAAGCCGGCAAGATGAAAGCGCGCAAAGCCAGCATGATCGGCCAGCGCCAGCGTATCGCCGACGAAGTCATCAATCTCGTAGCGTCCCTTGATGCGCGCCGACCCGCCATGGCCACGTAGATCAAATGTGAGCACGGTGAACTGATCCGGCAGGCGAGCGACGACGCCGCTCCACGCTTCCAGATAGGAGCCGACGCCATGGATGCAGACCAGCTTCTGTGGCCCGTTCCCGTCGACACGATAGTTGAGCGCCACATCGCCGTGAACGAAGGAACCGGTCGCCATCGCCATCAGTGCCCCACCGCGACAGCCCTGGTGCGATCCCGCGTGGCGAAGTGCGGCATGACCTCATCGACGAACAGCCTGATCGTCTTCTTCTGCAGTTCGAACGGCAGGTTGAAGGTGAGTCCCAGGCAGTACTGGTCGACGCCCGCAGCCTCATAATCCTCGAGCTTCTCGATGATCTCGCCTGGGGTGCCAAACATCAGGTTCTTGCGGATGCTCTCTGGATTGTAGTTGTCCTTGCCCTTGACGCTTTCATAAGGCACAGCCTCGGGGAAACCGTTCTTTACCGTGCCGATGTTCTGGAAGAGGTTCTCGAAGGAGCGCCCGTAGTCGATGGCGTGGCGGACCGCGACTTCCCAGTCCTCCGGGCGATCGTAGATGCAGGTGCGGCGTTGCATCATCAGGCGTGGGCGCGGCACTTCCGGATGGTCGGCGACCGCCTTGCGAAATTTTTCGCCGAGCACGGCAATCTCGGCCGCGGGCGCTGAAAGCGGCGTCGACAGGATGTTGGCACCAATGCCTACGGCCCAGTCGAATGTGCCAGGGTCACGTGCCGCCACCCAGATCGGCGGATGCGGCTTCTGCAATGGCTTGGGCACGCCCGCGGCCAGCGGAAACTTCCAATAGTGGCCGTCATGCGCATAGTCATGGGCCCACAGTTTCTTCACCGCCGGCACCAGTTCCTTGAGGTAGGCGACGCCCTCCTGCTGTGGCATGCCGCCGGCCATGCGGTCGAACTCGTATTGATAGGAGCCACGGGCTATGCCGAACTCCAGCCTGCCGCCGGTCAGGTGATCGCAAAGGGCGGCTTCGCCAGCCAGCCGGATCGGGCTCCAGTACGGCGCCACCAGCGTCGAGGTGCCAAGCCGGATCTGCTGCGTGTGCTGCGCCAGCCAGGTCAGGGTCATCAACGGATTGGGCGAGATGGTGCACTCGATCGTATGATGCTCTGCCGTCCACAGCGTCTCGAAGCCGCCCGCGTCGGCCATCTGCGCCAGCTCGAGCAGATTGCTCTTCACCTTCGACATCGGCATGTCGGGCGAGAAGCGCTCCATGGTCAGCGACACTGCAAATTTCATTTCTGTTGTCCCGTCCTTTGTGGTCGGTGTGGGTGATGCTCAGCGCAGGCGGATGACAAATGGGTCCTGCATGAGCCCGGAATAATCGATCATGATGTTCTTCAGCCGCGAGAACTCCTCCATCACGTCGAAGCCTCCCCTGCGGCCATAGCCGCTTTCCTTGAAGCCGCCATTGGCCGACATGAACGACGAGGCGCGATAGGTGTTGATCCAGACGGTTCCGGCATCGACATTGCGGGCAAAGCGCAGCGCGCGGTCGATGTCCTTGGTCCAGATGCCGGAGGACAGTCCGTAGCGCGTGTCATTGGCGAGCGCGGTCATCTCCTCTTCCGACGAGAAGGGGATGACGCCGACGACCGGCCCAAAAATCTCCTCCTGCATGAAGTCCATGTCGTTGCGGGCGTCGACCATGACGGTCGGCTCGAAATACCAGCCTTCCGCGAGCTCGGCCGATTGCGGTCTGCGGCCACCGGCCGCGATCCTCGCCCCCTGATGGACGCCCGAGGCGACGTAGCTTTCAACTTTGGCAAGTTGTGCCGACAGCGCCAGCGGACCCATGTCGGTATCGTCATTCAGGGGGTGGCCCACCCTGACCCGCCTGGCGCGCTCGACCAGCGCGTCGACGAAACGGTCATAGATACTGGCCTCGACGAAGCAGCGCGATCCGGCAACGCAGCTCTGGCCGGCGGCGGCGAAGATGCCGGAGACGACGCCGTTGACGGCATGGTCCATGTCGACATCGGCAAAGACGACCTGAGGCGATTTCCCGCCAAGCTCCATCTGGCACGAAACCAGGTTCGCCGCAGCATTTGCGGCAATGCGCCGGCCGGTGGCCGTGCTGCCAGTGAAGACGATCTTGGCGATGTCGGGATGACGCGTCAGCGCGTCGCCGGCGCTGGTGCCGGTGCCGGTCACGACATTGACGACGCCGGCGGGGAAGCCGGCTTCCATGATCAGTTCGGCCAGCGCCAGCGTCGAGGCGGTGGCGTGTTCGGACGGCTTGATGACAACGGTGTTACCGATGGCAAGGCACGGCGCCAAGGTGCCGGTGAGCAGCATCATCGGCGAGTTCCACGGCGTGATCATGCCGACGACGCCAAGCGGCTCGCGCATGTTGAAGTTCAGCATGTCAAGCTTGTTGACGGGGATGGTGTCGCCCAGCAGCTTGTCGGCCATCCCGGCGAAATAGCTGTAGGAATCTGGCATGGCGCGCATCTGCGCCCGCATCTCCTTGAGCAGCTTGCCATTGTCGCGTGTCTCGATCAGCGCCAGCTCGTCGGCATGTTCGAACACCAGTTCCGCCAGGCGATAGACGAGCTTGCCGCGGTCGGTCTGGGTCATGCGGCGCCAAGCCGGATCGGCAAAGGCTGCCCGCGCTGAAGTGACTGCGGCATCGACATCGGATGCGTCGGCCTCGGCCAGTTCATACCAGGGCCTGGCG
>NZ_RZRP01000666.1:0-3562 GCF_003997795.1 Mesorhizobium sp. M7A.F.Ca.US.005.03.2.1
TATTTCACCACGACCGTCTTGTGCTCGTAGCGCTGCCCTACATGCAGCGCTACGAGCACAAGACGGTCGTGGTGAAATATGGCGGCCATGCCATGGGCGACATCGAGCTCGGCAAGGCCTTCGCGCGCGACATCGCGCTGCTCAAGCAATCCGGCGTCAACCCGATCGTCGTCCACGGCGGCGGCCCGCAGATCGGCGCCATGCTGGCCAAGATGGGCATCGAATCCAAGTTCGAAGGCGGCCTGCGCGTCACCGACCAGAAGACGGTCGAGATCGTCGAAATGGTGCTGGCCGGTTCGATCAACAAGGAGATCGTCGCGCTGATCAACGCCGAGGGCGAATGGGCGATCGGCCTGTGCGGCAAGGACGGCAACATGGTGTTCGCCGAAAAGGCCCGCAAGACCATGATCGATCCGGACTCCAACATCGAGCGCGTGCTCGATCTCGGCTTCGTCGGCGAGCCGGTCGAGGTCGACCGTACCTTGCTTGATCTTCTGGCACGCTCCGAAATGATCCCGGTGCTGGCGCCGGTGGCGCCGGGACGCGATGGCCACACCTACAACATCAACGCCGACACCTTCGCCGGCGCCATTGCCGGCGCCTGCCAGGCGACGCGCCTGCTGTTCCTCACCGACGTGCCGGGTGTGCTCGACAAGAACAAGAAGCTGATCGACGAACTGACCGTGGCCGAGGCCAAGGCGCTGATCAAGGACGGCACGGTCTCGGGCGGCATGATCCCCAAGGTCGAGACCTGCATCGAAGCGATCGAGCGCGGCGTCGAAGGCGTCGTCATCCTCAACGGCAAGACCCCGCATGCGGTGCTGCTGGAACTGTTCACCGAACATGGCGCCGGCACGCTGATCGTGCCCTGAGGGGCTCGTCAGCCGGCTAACTTTCTCGCCTCGGAATCTTCAATATTGTCGATGGTGGGAATGGCGGGCTTTCGGGCCGGGCGTCGAACGGACATCGATTCCTCCTCGGCGTCCTGCGGCGCGCCCCAGAATTCGGCCAGCGTCGGGCCGTCTTTCACCCTGATGTCGCGGACCAGAAAGCCCCAGACCTCGCGGAACCACACGCGGCGGCCCATCTGTGTGTACCAGCGCATCGAATGGCGCTGCTCGGGATCCTTGTGGAACAGGATGCGGGCCAGCGCCTTCGGCCGTGATTGCACCGCTAGCTCGATCAGCTTGACGCTGAAGAACAGCATCCACGGCCTCAGCCGCGTCATCTGCAGCACCTGGTGCTTGTAGTCCCACAGGCGCGCATCCTGCTGGATCACCTTGCGATCCCGCGCGATGCGGAAGAACGGCGTCCAGCGATGCGGCGTCACATAAAGCGCCTGGATCTGGTCGGGGTCGTAGGCGATGAGTTGGCGAAAGCCGCGCCACAGGTCGCGAAACCCTTCGTCCTCGAAGCCGGACACCCAGGTCGCCATAGACAGGATGCCGCTGAGACGCAGCAGCCTTATCGCCTCGCGATCGGATGAGGTGCTGCCGCCCTTGCGGATCAATTGAAGCGTCTGCTCGTCGGTGTTTTCCATGCCGAGCAGCCAGCGGATGACACCGGCCTTGCGGTAGAGATGCAGGATGTCGGCATCGCGCACTATGTCGTCGGCACGGGTCGAACCGACGATCAGCACCGGCACGTTCTCGGCGATCAGGGCATCGAGGAAGGCCCGCCAGGCTTTCTTCGAGACCGTCGGATTCTCGTCGGCGAGATTGATGAGCTCGACGCCATGTTGGCGATGCAGCCATGCGATCTCCCTGGCGAATTTCACCGGATCGCGATGCCGCCAGCGGGTCCAGAAGCCGCGCTGGCCGCAATAGTTGCACAGATGCGGACAGCCGCGCGAAAACTGCATGACCACGGCCCGCTTGCCGCCCCAGTAGCTGTAACTGGTATGGTCGATCAGTTCCCAGCCGACGCGGTAGGCGTCGAGGTCGGCAATGGTCATGGCCGCCTGTGTGGCGAAGGGGCGGCTGAGATCGTCGCGATAGGCGATGCCGGCCACGCTCGCCGGCGGCTGGCGCATTTCCAGCCCTTCGACCAGCGCCACCACCGTCGCTTCGCCCTCGCCGCGCACGATGAAGTCGAAGGCATCGGTAGCGGCCAGGATGTCGCGCCAATGATAGGTCGGGAAAACGCCGCCATAGATGATGATGGTCGCCGGCTCGCGCTCCTTGATCATGCGCGCGATCGCCAAGGCGGTCGGGTGCGCCGAGGTCGAGCCGGAATGGCCGATCAGGACGAAGTCGGGGTGGTCCTCCAGTGCGCTGCGCACGACGTCATCGAGCGGCATCGGCCCGAACTCGGCGTCGACGAGGCGCACCTGATGGCCGGCATCGATCAGCGGCCCGCCGATCGCCAGCAGGCCGAGCGGCGGCAGGTGATCGTCGGGCACGCGGCTGCCGATGGCGGTGTGCGGCGGATTGATCAGGACGATTTTCATGGCGGACCTCCTGGGCAGTTGGTCCGCACAAGCTGGCCGGCGATGTGGACACGCGCTTGGCCCGTTTCAGCAGTTTGCGTGCAGCTTTTCCTCAAGGAGTGCGAAGGGCAGGCATTGTCATCGCCTGAGATGCCCGAGCGGCACATGGCCCGGGCCCTTGATGTTCTGCAGCACCAACTGCGTGTGGACGTCGCGCACGCCGTCGAGCCGCATCAGCCGGTGCATGACGAAAGCGTTGAGCTCGTCGACCGACGGCACCATGACATGCAGCAGAAAGTCATGGTCGCCGGTCATCGTCCAGCACGAGGAAACCTCGTCCATGCGCTGCACGGCGGCGATGAAGCTTTCGGGCGAGCCGTCGCTGTGGCTGACGAGGCGCACCTGGATGAACACCTCGACCATCAGCCCGACAGCGCGGCGGCTGATCACGGCGGCAAATCCCTTGATGATGCCGGCCTCCTGCAGCGCCTCGAAGCGCCGCGCGCATGGTGTCGTCGACAGGCCGATCTCTTGCGCCAGCTCTGAAACCGGTTTGCGCCCGTCGCGCTGCAGGACATCGAGCATCTTGATCTCGAAATCATCGAATCGAGGCATTTTCACTCCTTCCTGGGAATTTCTGAGTGAATATTATCCCGATTTCCGAATTCGAACCATCATCAAAACCGATTCGCCTCCGCAAATCCGCTTAACGTTCAGCACGTCAGCGATTTGCTTTGCGAGGAGAAAAACCATGACGACGATGAGCGTTGCCGAATACGCCCGCGACTGCGCGGCGCAAGGATTGCGAGGCGACTACTCGGTCTGCCGTGCTGATTTCACCGTGTCGCAGGGTTACGATTACAGCGATGAAGAGCAGGCGGTGTGGCGCACGCTGTGCGACCGCCAGACCAGACTGACGCGCAAGCTCGCCCACCATTCCTACCTCGACGGCGTCGAAAAACTCGGCCTGCTCGACCGTATTCCCGACTTCGACGAGGTCAGCGCCAAGCTGCGCAAACTGACCGGTTGGGAGATCGTCGCGGTGCCGGGGCTCATTCCCGCGGCTCCGTTTTTCGACCATCTCGCCGATCGCCGCTTCCCGGTCACCAACTGGCTGCGGACCAGGCAGGAGCC
>NZ_RZRP01000667.1:0-3557 GCF_003997795.1 Mesorhizobium sp. M7A.F.Ca.US.005.03.2.1
GTGCCGGGCGCCGATCCGGAGCGGCGATGGGTGAAGGTCAGCTGCGGCCATGTTTCCGGCAGCAGCGCGGCGACCGTGCCGGCCGCGCCTGACGGGCAAGGCAAGCCGGCGGCATCGGGGAAGCCCGAATACGTCTTCGCGCTGAGCTGGCAGCCGGCGTTTTGCGAGACAAAGTCGAACAAGACCGAATGCAGGGCACAAAGTACCGGCGATTTCGACGCCACGCATTTCACCTTGCACGGCCTGTGGCCGCAGCCGAATGGCAATTTCTATTGCCAGGCGACGGCGAGCGACAAGGCCAACGACAATCCGGCCCACTGGAAAGACCTGCCGCCGGTCAATCTTGACGCCAACACCCGCACGGAACTCGATCAGGTGATGCCTGGAACGGCCTCCCATCTCGAACGGCATGAATGGATCAAGCACGGCACCTGCTACGGCAAGAGCCAGCAGGACTATTTCTCCGATGCGCTGAATTTGATGCGCGCGGTGAACAGTTCGCCGGTGCGCGATCTCTTTGCCAAGAACATCGGCGGCAAGCTGACGGCCGACCAGATCCGCGGCGCTTTCGACACTGCCTTCGGGGCGGGAGCAGGGGACCGCGTGCGCGTTTCCTGCGTCATCGATCCGTCGAGCGGCAGGCGGCTGATCGGCGAACTGACCCTCGGCCTCGCCGGCCCGATCGGCCCGAACAGCGCGCTCAAGGACCTGCTGCTGGCTTCGGTGCCGACCAACAAGGCAGGCTGCCCGACCGGCACCGTCGACGCTATCGGGTTCCAGTAAGGGCGGCTGAACGGCGCCTAGACTGCACGAGCAGCGGTCCACACTTGTCCGTGTGATTGGCCTGATCTGGCAAAAGCGATTGCCGTTCGCCGCCGCATCGCCTACATAGCGGCCAACCTCCATTCAATTCGACAAATCCAGTCGGTTTTTCAGGGAAAGCGCGCGTGGCACGCCAGTTCATCTATCACATGGCCGGCCTCAACAAGGCCTATGGCACCAAGAAGGTGCTCGAGAATGTCCATCTCTCCTTCTATCCGGACGCCAAGATCGGCATCCTCGGCCCCAACGGTTCGGGCAAGTCGACGATCCTCAAGATCATGGTTGGGCTCGACAAGGAGTGGAACGGCGAAGCGTGGCTCGCCGAAGGCGCCACTGTCGGCTACCTGGCGCAGGAGCCGGCGCTCGATCCGGACAAGACCGTGTTCGAAAACATCATGGAAGGCGTCGCCGCCAAGACCGCCATCATCGAGCGCTACAACGAATTGATGATGAACTATTCCGACGAGACGGCCGACGAGTCGGCCAAGCTCCAGGACGAGATGGATCGGCTGAACCTGTGGGACCTCGAACAGCAGGTCGAGATGGCGATGGAAGCGCTGGGCTGCCCGCCCAAGGATTCGGAAGTCACCAAGCTTTCGGGCGGCGAGCGCCGCCGCGTCGCGCTTTGCCAGCTTCTGCTGCGCCAGCCCGACCTTCTGCTGCTCGACGAACCGACCAACCATCTCGACGCCGAAACCACGGCATGGCTGGAAAAGCATCTGCGTGCCTATCCGGGCGCCGTGATGATCATCACCCACGATCGCTACTTCCTCGACAACGTCACCGGCTGGATCCTCGAACTCGATCGCGGCCGCGGCATTCCCTATGAGGGCAACTACACCAAATACCTCGAAGCCAAGGCCAAGCGGCTCAAGCAGGAAGGCCGCGAGGACGATGCCCGCCAGCGCGCCATCGGCCGCGAGCGCGAATGGATCCAGTCGAGCCCGAAGGCCCGCCAGACCAAGTCCAAGGCGCGTATCCAGGCGTTCCAGGACCTTTTGGATGCAGCCGACAAGCGGCGTCCGAGCGATACGCAGATCGTCATCCCGCACGGCGAACGGCTCGGCAATGTCGTGATCGAGGCGGAAGGCCTGTCGAAGGGCTTTGGTGACACGCTGCTCATCGACGGCCTGGAATTCAAGCTGCCGCCCGGCGGCATCGTCGGCGTCATCGGCCCGAACGGCGCCGGCAAGACGACGCTGTTTCGCATGATCACCGGCCAGGAAAAGCCGGATGCGGGTTCTGTGCGCGTCGGCGAAACGGTGAAGCTCGGCTATGTCGACCAGAGCCGCGATGCTCTCGATCCGTCGAAGACGGTGTGGGAAGAGATTTCCGGCGGCGCAGAAGTGGTCAAGCTCGGCAAGTTCGAGGCCAACACGCGCGCCTATTGCGCGTCGTTCAACTTCCGTGGCGGCGACCAGCAGCAGAAGGTCGGCAACCTCTCCGGCGGCCAGCGCAACCGCGTGCATTTGGCCAAGATGTTGAAGACCGGCGGCAATGTGCTGCTGCTCGACGAACCGACCAACGATCTCGACACCGAAACGCTGGCCGCGCTCGAAGACGCGCTGGAAAATTTCGGTGGCTGCGCGGTCATCATCTCCCACGATCGCATGTTCCTCGACCGCCTGGCGACGCATATCCTCGCCTTCGAGGGCGACAGCCATGTCGAATGGTTCGAGGGCAATTTCGAGGATTACGAGCAGGACAAGATCCGCCGCCTCGGGCCAGATGCCGTCAACCCGCACCGCATGACCTACAAGAGGCTGACGCGGTAAGGGGTTTTCCGGGCGGCGATCTCAACCGGCATGAGGAGCTCAAATGGCTGATTGGTCCGCCGCCCAATATCTGAAATTCGAGGACGAACGCACGCGGCCCGCGCGGGATCTTGTGGCGCAGGTGCCCGTCGACTTTCCGCGCCGGGTCGTCGACATCGGCTGCGGGCCTGGCAACTCGACCGAACTGCTCGTCGGGCGCTGGCCGGATGCTGGGGTGAGCGGCTTCGACACTTCGCCCGACATGATCGAGAAGGCGCGGGCTCGCTTGCCCGAGGTCACCTTTGATCTGGCCGATGCCTCCACATGGCAGCCGGCGGAGCCGGTCGACGTGATCTTCGCCAATGCGGTGTTCCAGTGGCTGCCCGAGCATCCCGCAGTCTTCCAGCGGCTGATGGGTTTCCTCGCGCCAGGCGGCGCGCTTGCCGTCCAGATGCCCGACAATCTGGGCGAGGACTCCCACCGCCTGATGCGCGAGACCGCCGCCGAATTGCCGTTTGCCGAAAAGCTCAAGGGCGCGGCACGCGGGCCGTTGCCGCCGGTGTCGTCCTACTATGACCTCCTGTCGCCGCTCAGTGATCGGCTGGATATCTGGCATACCATCTACAACCACCCGCTTGCCGACGCGCAGGCGATCGTCGAATGGGTGAAGTCGACGGGCCTGAAACCGTTCCTCGATCCGCTGGATTCCGACGAACGGGCGATGTTCCTCGAAAGCTACACGGCCAAGATCGCCAAGGCCTATCCGAAAACGGCTAGCGGTAAGGTGCTTTTGCGCTTTCCACGCATCTTCATCGTTGCCAAGCGGGCCTGATTATCCACGTTGCACGAGGACCAGTCCGGCCTAAACCTTTGGTTTAAGCCGGCGTAAACCGCCGCGGTGAGAAAACTGTTGCGCCGGAGCGTTCCGGCGCCCACATGAAGCCCGCAACGCCTGCGGATGGGACGGACTGGACATGCATC
>NZ_RZRP01000668.1:0-3542 GCF_003997795.1 Mesorhizobium sp. M7A.F.Ca.US.005.03.2.1
GCCGAGCCCTTCTTCGTTTCCGGCAGCGGCCGCGAAGACGTCGCGTTGATGGAGGCCGCACCAGGGCGGATTTTCACGAAGGGCGGCGCCGAAGGCGTCCATTGTGCCGCAATTCCGGAACTTGGCCTCGGCATCGCACTCAAATGCGATGATGGCGCCGGCCGCGCCGGCGAAGCCATGGTTGCCGCCGTCCTTGCCAAACTGTTGCGTGCCGACGAGGCCTTGGCGGCGAAGCTGCTCGAATTGGCAAACGCGCCCATTGAAAATCGCAACGGTGCCAAAGTCGGAGCGCTGAGGCCGACGGCAACTCTCAAGTGACGTGATTGCGCTCGACGGTCAGATGCGCGTAGCCGCTACCGTTTGACGAGGCGAGATCGCCTGTCGCGGGCTCCGCCCAGCGCTGGCCGACAACCGCACCGTTCAGCGCGCCGTCGATGACATTGTCTGAAATGACGGCCGTACCGGCGCCCTCGACCACGGATACGACGATCCCGGTTCCTGCCTTGCGGATGATGTTGCCGGTGGCGACGACATTGCGCAGGTACGGGCCCCAGCCGATCTGCATGCCATAGAGTGGCGCGTTCTCGATGACATTGTTGGAAACGGTGGTGTCGGCCTCAACGCCGATGCCGACGCCAAATCCCGGCGAGTCGGCGGGGTAGGGGCCGCTGGTCGACAGATTGCGCACGATGTTGCCGGAACAGACGCCCATGCGGCCGCCTTCGTTGAAATTGACGATCGAGATGCCGTTGGCGGCGCCGTCGACGATGTTGTTGCTGATGATGGCGCCTTCGAACGAGAACTCGGAATAGATCGCCGTTTCGCCAGAGCGCGAGCAGGTGTTGCCCGATATCTGCAGGTTGCTGGCGCTGTTGGCGCGGATGGCCGAGAAGACGCAGTCCGAGACGATGTTGCCCGAGATGACGACATTGCCGGCGCGAAAGGCATTGATGCCGTTGCCGTTCTGCCCGGTTCCGCCGCTGCGTGCCTGGATCCCTTGGACGCGGTTGCCGGTGACCATGGTGCCGTCTTCGGCCACCTGCCAGCGGTGTACGAGGATGCCGCCATTGGCGCAGTCGGAAACGGTGTTGCCCGTGATGGCCAGCCCGCCGGCTTCGACCGAATAGATGCCGGCATCGGCGGCGCCCGATATCTCACAGCGCTCGATCCGGCCGATCGCGTGTTCCAGCGCCAGCCCGTTCTTGCCGCTGCCGGTGATCTGGCAATTGTCGATGGCGAGGTGCGCGACACGGCGCAGATCGAGCAGCCCTTGCGTGTAATCGCCCATCGCGCGGTTCGCACCATCGAAGACCAGTCCGCTAAGTTCGATATGGTCGGCCTGTTCGGCCATGAACAGGTGGCCGTCACCGCCGTAAACGATGCGCGTCGCGCCCGGCACGCCGGAAAGACGTACGCGGCCGGGCAGCGAAAGATTGGAGACGACATAGGTGCCGGGCGGCAGGAACACCGGCATGTCGCGGCTGTTTGCGTCACGCAGCAGTTTGGCGAAGGCCTTGCTCTGATCGTCTGATGTGCCGGGCTGCACGCCGAGTTCGGTGGCATTGATCGAGCCGCGCATCGAGGCTTTCTCGATGCCGCTCAAGCTTGCGGCTACCGCCTTGCCGAGCGCAAGGCCCATGACGGCAAAGCCGGCGGTTCCAGTCAGCAGCGTTCGTCTGTTCAACATCGGCACAGAATCCCAGCGTTCAACCTTGGCGTCGCAGGAATCGTGCCAGACGGTTTGCCTCTCCTCTGGACGGAAACGACAATGGCTTGTCGAGCAGCCTCTGCGGGCCTAAGTTCAGGAAATGAGCAGAGCTTTCACCCGCGAGGAAGACAGCGAAAATGCCATCGCCGGTGTCGGTGAGCGGCCGGTCAGCCAGCATCGCAATCTGGTGACGGAACGCGGCCTGGCGCAGATCGAGGAAAATCTGGCCGATCTGCGCGACATACTGGCGAAGGCCGAACGCAAAGCCGACCGCGAGCGCATAGCGGTCGTGTCGCGCGATCTGCGTTACTGGACCGCCCGGCGCGAAAGCGCCGAACTCTCGGTGCCGGAGCCGGGCAGTGACGTTGTGCGCTTCGGCATGGGCGTCACGATCGAGAGCGATGACGGCAAGAAGGTGCATTGGAAGATCGTCGGCGAGGACGAGGCTGATCCCACCAAGGGCAGCATTTCGCATGTTTCGCCAATGGCTGTCGCCCTGTTCGGCAAGAAGATCGGCGACTTGGCCAGCGTCAACGGCAAGGAATGGGAAATCGTCAAGCTCTCCGAGAGCTAGGACGTCTCAAATCCGCCGCACTGATTGGCGCGTCATTTGGCGAGTTTCTGAAGCCCGACCCGATATTTGTCCATGACCTCGCGCGCGGCCTTCATCTGCCGTTCGAACCTGTCGGCCACCGGTCTTAAAATGATGCCGTGATCAGTTTCGATGATCTGGAGCTGATCGCCCGATTGCAGATTCAAGCTGTCCAGCATTCCCGTGGCAAGATCAGGGCATCTGATCCGTCGTCGAGCTTGTGGATGGTCGTCTTCACGGTTACCGCACCTTGGTTGCAGTGTCAGTCTAGCACAACCTTTTCAGAGATGCAGCAGTCCTAGTCCGTGGCCAGCAGCCGGTCCAGCAGGCGATCCGCTGCCTCTGGAATGACTGTGCCCGGCGGGAAGATCTCGGCAGCGCCGGCTTGCCGCACCGCGTCATAGTCCTGCGGTGGGATGACGCCGCCGGCCACGATCAGCATGTCGCCGCGACCGAGCTTCTTCAGCGCGTCGCGCAGTTCGGGGATCAGCGTCAGATGTCCCGCCGCCAGCGACGAGGCGCCGACGATGTGGACGTCCTGTGCGACCGCCAGCCTGGCGATCTCATCCGGTGTCTGGAACATCGCGCCGACGGTGACGTCGAAGCCGAGATCGGCGAAGGCCGTAGCGATGACCTTCTGGCCACGGTCGTGGCCGTCCTGGCCCATCTTGGCGACGAGAATGCGCGGCTTGCCGCCGGTCTTCTTCTCGAAGGCGTCAAGCTTGTCCTGCAGCCCGTCGACCACGGGATGATCGCCAAGCGCCTTGCGATAGATGCCGGAAATGGTCTGCACCGTAGCGACGTGGCGCCCAAACGCCCTTTCCAACGCGAATGAAATCTCGCCGACCGTTGCATTGGCGCGCGCGGCTCGGATGGCGAATTCCAGCAGGTTTTCATTGCCTTGCGCGGCACGGGTCAGCGCATCGAGTGCGCTTTCGACGGCGGCGACGTCGCGCGTGCCCTTCAGCCGTTGCAGCTTCGACAATTGCCGGGCCCTGACCTCGGCATTGTCGATCTTCAGCACGTCGACCTCGATGTCGGTCTCGGGCCGATGGGCGTTGACGCCGACCAGCATCTGCTCGCCGGAATCGATCCGCGCCTGCGTGCGCGCGGCAGCTTCCTCGATGCGCAGCTTGGGAATGCCCTGTTCGGTCGCCGCCGCCATGCCGCCGAGCGCCTCGACCTCCTCGATATGGGCAAGCGCGCGCGCCGCCAGATCATGCGTCAGCCGTTCAAGATAGG
>NZ_RZRP01000669.1:0-3542 GCF_003997795.1 Mesorhizobium sp. M7A.F.Ca.US.005.03.2.1
CTTCTTATTCTTGGCGCCTTTACCGGCAGCGCGCTCGCCAGGCTTTGCCTGTCGCGCGCCTTCGCGCCCTTCCTGAAGGCATTGCCGCTCTCGCTTCGGGAGGGCCGGCGCATGGCGGCGGTGGCGACATTTGCGATGGGCGTTCCGCTTGTCGTGGCCGTCACGGCGGCGGTCGGTCTTGGCTGCGCCGTCATCGCAAAACCACTCGCCCCGGTCTGGGGTCTCGGCGCCGCCATCCTGTTTGGCGCCGGTTTTTGCGCGGCGGCCGTCCTGCGTCTGCAGTGCGCTCGCGACCTCGTCCCCATCAACAATTCCGATCTGGCGAGGGATCCAAGCGGGCGCCGGCCCTGGCTCGGTGCCTTCGATCGTTCCGCACCAGCCTGGCTCTCCAGCTGGGCCTGGGGTTTGCCGGCTGGCCATGTGCCCTTTTCCTGGCGACTGGTGGGCGCGGCCACCTTCTTTGGTGTCGTCGCGGTGCTTTCCGCCGCCATCAGCTTCGTTCGTCACGATGCGGTGCCGGCGGCAATGGCGGGCCTGACCGGCGGCCTTCTCGTCTTCATGCTGAGCGCGCGCTTCCATCCGCTCGGCTCGCCGGTACTGCGCACGGCTCCAATCGGCTTTGTCAGGACGTGGCTGCGGCTGGCGCGGCTGCCCCTGCAATTGTCGCTTTGCTTCTTTCTCATGCCGGCAGGTGCTGCCCTGGCGGCGGAGCCATCGGCTTGGGCGATGCCGCTCGCCAGTGGCTTGTGGCTGCTGGCGCTGAACGGCGCCTATGCGGTGTTCGCCGCCTATTTCATGACCGCGCCGTTCGTCGCCGCGCTGAGCTTCCTCAGCGCCATCGCCTACACCAGCTACGAATCGCTCGAATATGGGCGCACAGTGCTGATCGGCTTTGCCGCCCTTGTCCTGTTCCTGTGGCATCGGGCGCAACGGAGATACCGCCATGGATAGCAGCGAGATACTCGCGGTTCGCGGGCTCAGCGCCGGCTACGGTGGCCACGCGGTCGTCAGCGGTATCGATCTATCGCTCGCCCGAGGCGATATCCTTGGCCTGCTTGGCGCCAACGGCTCGGGCAAGTCCACCTTGCTCAGGGCGATCACCGGCCAGATCCGGCCGCTCGGGGGGACCGTGGCGATCGGCGGCGCCGACCTTGCCGGCGCACCGGAACGCGCCAAGTCCGGCTTCGGCCTTGCCATGGATCCATCCGACCTGCCGGCGGCGCTGACCGGGCGGCAGTATCTCCAGCTCGTCGCCTCGATCCGCGGCTGTGCCGAAGACGGATGGCCTGGCGTCAATGTCGCCGAACGGCTCGGGCTCAAGCGCTGGATCGACCGGCTAATCGCCGAATATTCGCTCGGCACGCGGGCGAAGATCGCCATCGCCGCGGCCCTGCTTGGCGCGCCGCCGCTGCTGATCCTCGACGAGTCCCTGAACGGCCTTGATCCGCTTGCCGCCTTCGAGGTCAAACGCGTCATCCTTGCATTGGCGGCGAGCCAAGCCGTCATCATCTCCACCCACGTGGTCGAAGCGGTTCCCGGCCTGTGCAACCGCGCGGTGCTTCTAGCCGGGGGCAGCATTGCCCTAGAGTGGAATGCACGGCAGTTGGCCGAGGCCAGCCACGCGCCCGGCGCCTTTGAGCTCCACGTTATGCAGGCGCTGTCGGAACCCATGACCTGGCGAAGGAGGTAGTGGCAAAGGCATCCCGAACTACCGGAATGAGGCGCAAAGCTGCCAACCGGGGCGTAAGTAAATGGCTCGCTCAGCTTCTTGAATCAATTTGGGCGAACCGCTTCGCAACCCAATAACGATTATGTTAGTCGCTGATGGACGTCGTCTTTTCACAAAATCAATCAATTAGCGGATGGTTCGCGCAGCAATATCCTTCGTATGTCCTCGTATGGTGTGGCCCAAAGAAGAGACGTGATTAATATAGACCAAAAGCACTACCGCTGACTCGGTTATGTGGGAGTGACGCATTACTGACACGAACTTCTGAGGTTCGATTTTTCAACGCCAAGGCAAAAGCGATTTGTCAACCGGACAAGTTCCCCGCCCCGTTCGGCGACAATCTTGCCGCGCTCGTCCGGCCGCGCGTTTGAAAGCGCTTTCCACAGCTGGGTTTGCCGCTCGCAGAGATCTGCGAGGTCGAAGCATTCCTGTGCCGTCAGTTTCAACAGGTCGCCGGCCGTTGCCGGCCCGATGCCGGGGGGCGTGGTTGATCCTCTAGAAAGGTACCCTGACGGCACGGTGCCTTTTGCGTTGGTCACCGATTTGCGGCAGATGATATCGAAGATCTGATCCACGGCCTGCTTGGCGCCGGCGACGCGCGAAGGGTGATCCGTATCGGCCGCGGCGTGGGGCAGGAGTTCAAGTTTGTCGCCATGCTTCTCGACCAGATCGAGGTAGGGCAGCATCGGGCCGGAGAGGCTGCCGGTCGAAAGATCCATGAAAAGGTCGGCATCGACCGCCGCATGACGAACCCGCCCTGTCTCCAGGGCATTGCCAAGCGCCGCAACCTCGACAAGCTCGCCGCGATCGTAGTTGACCAGTACCGCGCCCTTGTTCATGCATGACAGGACCTCCGTGCCAATAAGCCCGGCATTGGCGTAGCGGCCGGTTTGCGCATCCTGCTTGCCCAGGCCGACATGGACGCTCAGCACATCCGCGCCATCAGCCGCTTCGACGAGATCTGGCGCAAAGACAAAACCCTCGGTTTCGATCCAGTCGCGGTGCCGTGGTCGTGCATGGATCACCACGCGCATGCCGAAGGCGCGGGCGAGCTTGGCGACCTCGCGGCCAATATTGCCGTAGCCGATGACCGCAATCGTCTTGCCTTCGAGCTTTTCGGTGGGGAAATCGCGCAGGTCCCTGCCGGTGTCGAAGGCGCCGCGCGCCACTCGCTCGTGAAGCACGTCCACCGGAAGATCCGGCAGCACTTTCAGGATCGCCTTCATCACCATCTGCGCCGTGGCGCGGCTGTTGATGCCGGGCGTGTTCATCAGCACCGCAGAGCCGCCCTGGCCGCTGCCGCCGCCCCACGAGCGTGAGCCCATGTTTCCGGTGCCGGCCCCGATCCGCACGCCGGCCAGCGGAAAGACGGTCTCCGCGGGCAGGAAGGTCGCGGCGGCGATGACGGCGTCGTAGCGTCCATCGCCCGCGGCTTCGGCCAGTTCCTCGCGGGTGCTGAGGTCCGGCTGGTAGAAGAAATGCACTCGGCCCCGCTCCAGACCAGCTTTGTCGCCAAGCGCGGATAGGTGAAAGCGGCCGCCCCTGGCTTCGATATGGGCACGCACTTCGCTCGGGTCGGGTCTGCCGTCAGGCCCAAAGCGCAGGCCAATCAGATCGCAGATCAGCATGGTGTAGACGCTTTGCGGATCGATCTGCTCGGCCGCGTCCAAGTTTGTCTTTGCGTTCGCGGTCACGTCATTTCTCCGGCAAGAACGGGTCAAAGTTGGCGGTCACCGGTTGAAACGGCTTCTCAGCCTCCCCAGCGAATAATCTCCGATCAATCAGAACCTATCAGCCTGGAACGGCGTCAGAT
>NZ_RZRP01000066.1:0-13793 GCF_003997795.1 Mesorhizobium sp. M7A.F.Ca.US.005.03.2.1
CGCTGATGGCGGCAGGCAAAAAGCACGACATCCGCCCGATCGGCTATCGGGCACTGGAATCGCTGCGGCTGGAAAAGGGCTATCGTGCCTGGGGCTCCGACATCACGCCCAACGACACGCCGCAGGAAGCCGGGCTCGGCTGGGCGGTCAAGCTGCGCAAGAACACGGATTTCATCGGACGGCGCGCGCTGGAGAAGACCAGCGGCACGGCAATGAAGAAACGCTTTGCCGGCTTCACGGTCGACGACCCCGAGATCGTGCTGCTCGGCCGCGAAACCATCCTGCGCAATGGCGAGCCTGTCGGTTATCTCACCAGCGGCGGTTATGGCTATACGCTGGGCAAGACCATCGGCTACGGCTACGTGCGCAACGCCGACGGGGTCAGCGACGATTTTCTCGCCTCGGGCGACTACGAACTGGTGGTTGCGATGGAGAGGACGCCGGCCAAGATCCACCTCGAGCCGATGTACGACCCGGCAGGCGCGAGGGTCAAAGCGTAGGTCAGGTCACGCGCAGTGCGAGGCCGCGGCTGGGCACGGTGTCGGCTTCGCCGGGCATCGAGACATAAGGGCGCGTTTCCTCGACGCGGGTGACGAGGCCCTGCGCCTCGAGCTCAGCGACGCGCGTGGCGAAGCCCTGATCCCACAGCGAGTTCTTGACCGTCAGCACGATGATGCCGCCCGGCCGGCATATGCGGATCAGTTCGTCCAGCCCCTCGACGCCGACATGACCTGATGTGAAGACGCCGGCCGAGATCACTCCGGCATAGGCATCATCGGCAAAGGGCAGATGACCGCCCAGCGCCAGGCAATGGAGCGCGGAATAGACACCCTTGCGGGCCGCCTGATCCAGCATGCCTTGTGAAATATCGAGTGCCTCGACTTGCGGGTAACCGGCAATATCAAGCCATTCGCCGATGAGACCGGTGCCGGCCCCGGCATCGAGCAGCGGTGCTGAACCGCGCGGCAGATGGCGGGTCAGCAGCGCAAGGCAGATCGTCGGATGGCGATAGCCGGCGGCCGACATGTCGGCGTCGTAGGTCTGCGACCAACGATCATAAAGTGCGGCGACCTCTTCGGGCCGCTTTGCCGCGTAGGCCGCGCCAAGCGCGCCCTGATGTTTGCTGTCCGCCACTTTGATCCAGTCCGCCAATTTTTGATCTCGCAGTGATGATAGCCAAAGCGCGAAAATTGTGGAACCGTTGCCGCGACAAATAACAGTGTGTGGGGGCGCAGGCATGATTACAGACGAGGCGCGTGCGGCACTGGACGCCATTCCCATGCTGGCCGGCTACAGCGGGCCGCTGGAACGGCTGGGCGGCCTCACCAATCTCGTCTTCAAGGCCGGCGACTTCTGCCTGCGCATTCCTGGCAAGGGCACCGAGGAATACATCAACCGGGCCAACGAAGCGGTGGCCGCACGCGAAGCGGCAAAAGCAGGGGTCAGTCCCGAGGTGCTGCATGTCGATGCCGGCACCGGGTTGATGGTGACACGCTACATCGCCGGCGCCGAAACCATGTCGGAGGAGAAATTCAAGGTTCGGCCGGGCAGTCCAGCCCGCGCCGGCGAGGCCTTTCGCAAGCTGCACAATTCAGGCGCGGTGTTTCCCTTCCGCTTCGAGCTGTTTGCGATGATCGACGACTATCTCAAGGTGCTGTCCACCAAGGAGATCGCCTTGCCCGCCGGCTATCATGACGTGGTGCGCGACGCCGAGAGCGTGCGGTCGGCGCTGGCCGCCCATCCGCTGCCTCTCGTCGCCTGTCATTGCGATCCGCTGTGCGAAAACTTCCTCGACACCGGCGAGCGGATGTGGATCGTCGACTGGGAATATTCGGGCATGAACGACCCGCTCTGGGACCTTGGCGACCTCTCCGTGGAAGGTAAATTCGATCTGGCGCAAGACGAAGAGATGATGCGCGCCTATTTCGGCGGCGAGGCGAGGCCGGCGGAGCGCGGCCGCATCGTCATCTACAAGGCGATGTGCGACCTGTTGTGGACGCTGTGGGGGCTGATCCAGCTCGCCAACAACAACCCGGTCGATGATTTTCGCGCCTATGCCGACGGGCGGTTCGCGCGCTGCAAGGCGCTGATGGAGACGTCCGAGTTTTCACGGCATCTGGCGGCGATCCGCCGGGGGTGAGCCTGGACTAATTCACGCCCTTCGGCACGTTTTCGGGCGGCACCGTGGTCTCGACCACTTTCTGGCGGTGGAAGATGAACAGGCCGGCGAGAACGACAATGCCCGAGCCGATCAGGATGCGCGGACCGGGAACGTCGCCGAAGAACACCAGTCCGAACACCACCGCCCACAGCAGCAGCGTGTAATGCAGCGGCGCCAGCGTTGAGGCCGGCGCCAGCTTGAGCGCCCTGGTGATCATCAGATGGGCGCCGCAGGAGACGATGCCGAGCAGCAGCATGGCGCCGAGATCGAGCGCCGACGGCGTCTGCCAGGCGCCGATGCTCAGCACGCCGCCGACCAGCAGTGTGCCGATGGTCTGCCATGTCACCAGATTGGTGTCGCTGGTGCCACGCAGGCGGCGGTTGAGGATGATGGCGAAGGCGAAGGAGATACTGCCCACCAGCGCAAAGCCTGATGACAGCGAGAACGCCGCCGAGGACGGTTTCAGCATGATCAGCACACCGCAGAAGCCGAGCAGGATCGCCATCCAGCGGCGCCAGCCGACCTTTTCGCCAAGCAAGAGGTGCGAGAGTGCCGCGACGTAGATCGGCCCCGCCATGTAGAAACTCATCACATCGGCCAGCGGCAGATAGACCACGGCGGCATAGAAGAGCGCGGTGTCGAGCGTGGTCATCACCACCCGCAGCAGCTGCAGCTCCAGGCGTTCCATGCGAAACAGCTTGGCCGGGCCCTGGTTGGCGATCATCGGGCCGAGCACGAAGAAGGCGCCGATGGAGCGGATCAGCACCACCTGGCCGACGGAGAAGCTGGCGACCAGCCATTTGCCCATGGCGTCGTTCAGCGCAAACAGGAAATCGCCGGCCAGCATCAGCAGAATGCCGGCCAAAAGCACATTCCTGATCGTCGAATTCTGCGCCACGGGCTGCGTCATGCCGATCCCGATTCCTCCCTGGTAGCCGCGTCGTAGACGGAAGTGGCTGCCTTGACGAGGAGAATTCGGGCAATGGGTAAGACCAGCGCCGGGAATCGGCTGTATCTAGCTGGATATGTGCCGCCGGTTCACCATTCCCGGCCTTCCGCCGATGGACAGCCTGGTTTCCTGCTTCGTCCGCTCCGCCACCACCTTGCCCCTGGCGATGACGCACAGGCGCTCGGCGCGCAGCCGCAGGGCTTCGACCGGATTGCCGGCATCGAGGACGACCAGGCTGGCGCGCTTGCCGACCGCCAGGCCGAGATGATCGAGGCCCATGATCGCGGCATTGACGTTGGTGACCATGTCGAAGCAGCGCGCCATCTCTGCCGGGCTCGACATCTGAGCGACGTGCAGACCCATGAAGGCGACATCGAGCATGTCGGCGGTGCCCAGCGAATACCAGGGATCGAGCACGCAATCCTGGCCCCAACCGACGCGAATGCCGAGCGCCAGCATCTCCTTGACCCGGGTAAGGCCGCGGCGCTTCGGGAAGGTGTCGTGGCGGCCCTGCAGCATGATGTTGATCAGCGGATTGGGAATGACCGAGACGCCGGCCTCGGCGATCAGCGGCAGCAGCTTCGAGACGTAGTAATTGTCCATCGAATGCATCGAGGTGAGGTGCGAACCGGCGACCTTGCCCTGCAGACCAAGACGCTGCGTTTCATAGGCCAACTGCTCGATATGGCGCGACAGCGGATCATCGGTCTCGTCGCAATGCAGGTCGACCATCAGGCCGCGGCTGGCCGCGATCTCGCACAGCTCCGTTACCGAGCGCGTGCCGTCGGCCATGGTGCGCTCGAAATGCGGGATGCCGCCGACGATGTCGACGCCCATGTCGAGCGCGCGGATGGTGTTTTCACGCGCCGATGGAGAGCGATAAAACCCGTCCTGCGGGAAGGCGACCAATTGCAGATCGATGTAGGGAGCGACCGTCTTCTTGACCTCGAGCAGCGCCTCGACCGCCAGCAGGCGGTCATCGCAGACATCGACATGGGTGCGGATGGCGAGCAGGCCCATCGACACCGCCCAGTCGCAATAGGCCAGCGCGCGATCACGCACCGCCTCATGCGTCAAAAGCGGCTTCAACTCGCCCCACAGCGAAATGCCTTCGAGCAGCGTACCCGACGCGTTGATGCGCGGAATGCCGTAGGAGAGCGTCGCGTCCATGTGGAAATGCGGATCGACGAAGGGCGGCGAGACCAGATTGCCATGGGCGTCGACCTTCGTCCGCGCGGAACCCTGGAGAACGGGCTCGATCGCCGCGATCGTCTCACCGTTGATGCCGATGTCGGCAACCCTGCCATCAGGCAGTGTGCCGCCGCGAACGATAAGGTCGAAATCCATCCGTCGTCATCCCGTCAAAAGAATCATCTGATATAGCCGAGGCTGAAAATCGCATCCCGTCGATGCCGCTTGCAACAGCGATTTGTCCGCGGCGGCCGCGGATGGTTTCATCCGGCCGCAACTCCCTCTATAAGCCGCCTTCGTTGTCCCGGTTTCAAGGATCCGCCGTTTGTTTCGTTTCTTCCGCTCGACGGAAAACCAGCGCCTCGTCGCGAGGTTGATCCGGGAATCCTTTTATCAGCACAGGTTTGGCTACGGCGCCGCGATCTTGTCGATGCTTGTGGTGGCCGCCACGACCGGCGCCAGCGCCTGGATTCTCAAAGAGATCACCGACGAATTCGTAGTCTTCAAGCGGATTGACCGGGTCAACCTGATTGCGGGCGGGGTCGCCACGATCTTCATCCTCAAGGGCCTCGCCAACTTCATTCAGGCCTATTTCATGAGCCGTGTCGGCAACGCCATCATCGCCGACCGCCAGCGCAAGATCTACGACCGCATCCTGGCGCAAGGCATCGAATTCTACCATTCGACCTCGTCGTCCGACCTGATCACACGCATGACCAACAATGCGCAGGCGGCACGCAACGTGCTCGACCTCGTTGTCACGTCCTATGTGCGCGATCTGTTGTCGCTGGTCGTCCTGGTAGGAGTCATGGTCTGGCAGCAGCCAGCCTTGTCTATAATCTGCTTCGTCGTCGGCCCCTTGGCTATCTACGGGGTCAACCGCATCCTGAAACGTGTTCGCAAGTTCGCCGCGATGGAGTTTCGCTCGGTCGGCCAGATCGTGCAGGTGATGCAGGAAACGGCAATCGGCGTGCGCGTCGTCAAATCCTTCAACCTCGAAGGCGCGATGCGCAACCGCATGTACAAGGCCGTGTCGGACGTCGAGAACCGGGCCAATAACATCGCGACGCTGGAGGCTGCGACAAGCCCGGTGATGGAGACGCTGGCCGGGCTGGCAATTGCCGGGGCCATCTTCGTCAGCGGCTTCCTGGTCTTGCAGGGCGGCCAGATGCCGGGAAACATCATGGCCTTCATCGGGGCACTCCTGTTTGCCTATGAGCCGGCAAAGCGCCTTGCACGCGTGCGTATATCGCTGGAAAGCGGCATTGTCGGCGTGCGTATGATGTTCGAGCTCGCCGACCAGCCGCTCACTCTGGTCGAGAAGCCGGACGCGAAGCCGCTTCTGGCCGGACCGGGCGAGATCCGGTTCGACGCCGTCGACTTCGCTTATCAGAAAGGGCCGCCGGTGCTGGACAGGTTCGATCTGACGCTTGCGCCCGGCAAGATGACGGCGCTGGTCGGGCCTTCCGGCGGCGGCAAGTCGACGATTCTAAACCTGATCATGCGCATGTATGATCCGCAGAGCGGCAGGGTGCTGTTCGACGGTCAGGATATTTCCCATGCGACGCTCGCATCGCTGCGGGAAAAGATCGCCTATGTCAGCCAGGATACGTTCCTGTTTGCCGGCACCATCATGCACAACATCCGGCTTGGGCGCGAGGGTGCGACCGACGATGAGGTGATCGCCGCCGCCAAGGCGGCCAACGCGCATGACTTCATCAGCGCGCAGGCGAAAGGCTACGAGACGGATGTCGGCGAGAATGGCGGCCTACTGTCGGGCGGCCAGCGCCAACGGATCTCGATCGCACGCGCCATGCTGCGCAATGCGGAGATCCTGCTGCTGGACGAAGCGACCAGTGCGCTCGACGCCGAATCGGAAGCGCTGTTCCGCGACGCGCTGCAGCAATTGACGGAAGGCCGCACGACGATCGTCATCGCGCACCGTCTGTCGACCGTGCACCAGGCCGACACAATCGTGGTGCTCGAAGCCGGCAAGGTGGTGGAAAGCGGCCCGCACAAGACCTTGCTCAAGCAGGGCGGGCTTTACCAGAAGCTCTATGAGTATCAGTTGATGCCGTGATGGTGTTCCGGATATTGGAGCCAGCCCCCTCATCCGGCCCTTCGGGCCACCTTCTCCCCGAGGGGAGAAGAGATCGTCAGGGCCGGCGCCAGCCTCTTCTCCCCAGCGGGGAGAAGGTGGCCGCGTAGCGGCCGGATGAGGGGGCCTGGGCGCGAACCTTATTCCGGCACAAACCTCACCGCGCCCTTGGCCGCGCTGGTGGCCATGGCGGCATAGGCGCGCAAGGCGGTCGTCACCTTGCGCTTGCGCTTTTCCTCCGGCTTCCAGGCCATGGCGCCCTTGGCTTCCATCGCCGCCCGTCGCGCAACGAGTTCCGCCTCATCGACAGCCAGGCGGATGCTGCGGTTCGGGATGTCGATCTCGATCGTATCGCCCTCCTGCACCAGTCCGATCAAACCGCCTTCGGCAGCTTCCGGCGACGCATGGCCGATCGACAGGCCCGAGGTGCCGCCGGAGAAGCGGCCGTCAGTGACCAGAGCGCAGGCCTTGCCGAGGCCCTTCGACTTCAGATAGCTTGTCGGGTAGAGCATTTCCTGCATGCCGGGGCCGCCGCGCGGTCCTTCATAGCGGATGACGACGACATCGCCGGCCTTGATCTCATTGGACAGGATCGCCTTGACGCTGGAATCCTGGCTTTCGAACACGCGGGCCGGGCCGGTGAATTTCAGGATCGATTCATCGACGCCCGCCGTCTTCACGATGCAGCCGTCGAGCGCCAGATTGCCCTTCAGCACGGCAAGGCCGCCATCCTTGGAAAAGGGATGTTCGGTCGAGCGGATAACGCCTTTCTCGCGGTCGAGATCGAGCTCGTCCCAGCGGCGCTCCTGGCTGAAGGCGACCTGTGTCGGCACGCCGCCAGGGGCGGCGAGGAAGAAATCGCGCACGCTCTGGCTGGTCGTGCGGGAAATATCCCAATGGTCGAGCGCTTCGCCCAGGGTTGACGTATGCACCGTCGGCAGGTCGCGGTTGAGCAGGCCGGCATTGTCGAGCTGGCCGAGGATGGCCATGATGCCGCCGGCGCGGTGGACGTCTTCCATGTGGACGTCGGACTTGGCGGGCGCCACCTTGCACAGCACCGGCACCTTGCGCGACAGCGCGTCGATGTCGTCCTGATCGAAATCGATCTCGCCCTCATGCGCCGCAGCCAGGATATGCAACACGGTGTTGGTCGAACCGCCCATGGCGATGTCGAGCGTCATGGCGTTCTCGAAAGCGCCCTTCGAGGCGATGTTGCGCGGCAGTGCGGTTTCGTCGTCCTGCTCGTAATAGCGCTGGGCGAGATCGACGATCAGGTGGCCGGCCTCGACGAACAGACGCTTGCGGTCGGCATGCGTCGCCAATGTCGAGCCGTTGCCGGGCAGCGACAGGCCAAGCGCCTCGGTCAAACAATTCATCGAATTGGCGGTGAACATGCCCGAGCAGGAGCCGCAGGTCGGGCAGGCCGAGCGCTCGATGACCTTGACGTCCTCATCGGAGATCTTGTCGTCGGCGGCCGCGACCATGGCATCGACCAGGTCGAGCGCCTGCGTCTTGCCGGCGAGCACCACCTTGCCGGCTTCCATCGGACCGCCGGAGACGAAGACGGTCGGGATGTTGAGGCGCAACGAGGCCATCAGCATGCCGGGCGTGATCTTGTCGCAATTGGAGATGCAGACCATGGCGTCGGCGCAATGCGCGTTGACCATGTATTCGACGGAATCGGCGATCAGCTCGCGCGACGGGAGCGAATAGAGCATGCCGTCATGGCCCATGGCGATGCCGTCATCGACGGCGATGGTGTTGAATTCCTTGGCAACGCCGCCGGCCTTTTCGATCTCGCGCGCGACCAATTGGCCGAGATCCTTCAGATGAACATGGCCCGGCACGAACTGGGTGAAGGAGTTGACCACCGCAATGATCGGCTTGCCGAAATCCGAGTCCTTCATGCCGGTGGCGCGCCAGAGGCCGCGAGCGCCGGCCATGTTGCGGCCATGGGTGGTGGTGCGGGAACGATAGGCAGGCATGTTTTTTCCTTGGTGGCTGGCCGCAGCCCAGGGGTTGGCGCGGCGGAGCTGAATTCGGACCGCAGGCGTTATAGACGCGCAAGTATGGTCTGGCCACAATTTTGCAATGCGCCAGATTCTCTCAAAAAAATGCGTGGCACTGTCGGATGGCGCGCTGCATGTCCGTCCTTGGGCAGACGGCAAGGAGATGGCACCATGTTCGGAGTCAGCCGTTTCACAGGAACAGCGACCGAAACAGCACGAGGAGCACGACATGCAAAAGATCACCACCTGCCTGTGGTTCGATGGCCAGGCCGAAGAGGCCATGAATTTCTACGTCTCCATCTTCAAGAATTCGAAGGTGCTGAGCGTGATGCGCTGGCCCAAAGGCCACGCCGATGAAGGCAAAGTGCTGGTGACCACGTTTGAACTCGACGGCGTGCAGTTCCAGGCGCTCAATGGTGGACCGCAGTTCAAGCACAGCGAAGCGATGTCGCAGTCGATCGACTGCAAGACGCAGGAAGAGGTGGATTACTTCTGGGACAAGCTCATCGAAGGTGGCGGCCAACCATCGCAATGCAGTTGGCTGAAGGATAAATTCGGCGTCTCCTGGCAGGTTGTGCCGGAGCAGCTGCCGCGCCTGCTCCTGGATCCGGACCGGGCCAAGGCCGGCCGCGTAATGTCGGCGATGATGCAGATGAGCAAGATCGACATCGCCAAGATAGAGGAAGCTGCCAGAGGATAGTCGAGGGTCGCGCCGCCCCTCATCCGCCCTTCGGGCACCTTCTCCCCGTGAACGGGGAGAAGGAAAAAGCGCGACTTACGCCGCTCTGTCGCGGACCTGATAGTCCTTGATCGTGGCAAACTCGATCGCCTTCCAGCGCTCCGCTTCGTAGTTCAGCGAGAAGGCGTGCTGGGCGAGGAACACCGGGTCGTTGTCGAGGTCGCGGGCGATGTCGCCGCGATGCGCCTCGATGAAACGCAGGACCTCGGCCTTGTCGTCGGCCGAGATCCAGCGGCACACGGAAAAGCGCGACATCTCGAATTCGACCGGCAGGGTGTATTCGAAGTTCAGCCGTTCCTTCAGGACGTCGAGTTGCAGCGCGCCGACGACACCGACGATGGCCGGTGAGCCGTCCTCGGGCGAAAACAGCTGCACGACGCCCTCCTCTGCCATCTGGTGTAGCGCTTCCTTCAGCTTTTTGGCCTTCATCGCGTCGCCGAGGCGGACACGGCGCAGGATTTCCGGGGCAAAATTCGGAACGCCGCGGAACAGGATTTCCTCGCCCTCGGTCAGCGTATCGCCAATACGCAGCGTGCCGTGGTTGGGAATGCCGACGACGTCGCCGGCAAAGGCCTCGTCGGCGGTGACGCGTGTGCGGGCAAAGAAGAACTGCGGCGCCGACAGCGACATCGGTTTTCCCGTGCGTACCAGCTTGGCCTTCATGCCGCGCTCGAGCTTGCCCGAACAGACGCGGACGAAGGCTATGCGGTCGCGGTGGTTGGGATCCATGTTGGCCTGGATCTTGAAGACGAAGGACGTCATCTTCTCTTCGGTCGCCTCGACCTTGCGGGTGTCGGCCTCTTGAGCACGCGGCGGCGGTCCAAAAGCGCCGAGCGCCTCGATCAGGTCGCGCACGCCATAATTGCGCAGCGCCGAGCCGAAATAGACCGGCGTCAGGTGACCCTCGCGGAAGGCTTCTATATCAAGGGGTCTGCATGCTTCCCGCGCCAGCTCCAGCTCCTCGATGAAGGCCTCGCGCTCGTTCTCCGGCAAAAGGCCGGCGACGCGGTTGGAATCGGGACCGTTGACCGGCGTGCGCTCCTTCTCGTCGTCGCCCCTGCGCACGGCGTTCAGCGCCAGATGGTAGGTGCCGGAAAAATTCTTGCCCCGGCCGATCGGCCAGGTGATCGGCGCCGTATCCAGCGCCAGCTTCTGCTCGATCTCATCGAGGATCTCGAACGGATCGCGGCTTTCGCGATCCATCTTGTTGACGAAGGTGATGATCGGGATGTCGCGTAGCCGGCAGACTTCGAAAAGCTTCAGCGTGCGCGGCTCGATGCCCTTGGCGGCATCGATGACCATGACGGCCGAGTCGACCGCCGATAGCGTGCGATAGGTGTCGTCTGCGAAATCCTCGTGGCCGGGCGTGTCGAGCAGGTTGAAGACATTGTCCTCATACTCGAAGGTCATCACCGAAGTGACGACCGAAATGCCGCGCTCACGCTCGATCTTCATCCAGTCCGACCGCGTCTGGATCTTGTCCTTCTTGGCCTTGACCTCGCCGGCAAGCTGGATGGCGCCGCCGAACAGCAGCAGCTTTTCGGTGAGCGTGGTCTTGCCGGCGTCCGGGTGCGCGATGATCGCGAAGGTGCGGCGGCGCGCCACTTCTTCTTCTATTGCTTCGGGCATTCTCTGGGATTTCCGTGTGACAGGCCGGGCTTCTAGCAGCGCAGTCCGGGCCTGTCGACCGGTCCGGCGGCAGGGAAGCCGCCGGAAGCCATGGCTTGCTTCAGGCCAATTCGGCCGTGCGGCTCGCCTGAACGACCTCGGGGAGCCAGCCGGCAATGGTGCCGCCTATCGCGTCGGCATGGTCTTCTTGCAGATAGTGCGCACCGGGTCCGAGATTGATGAACCGGCAGTTCTTCAGCCCGGCGGCGAATTCGCGTGCGGCCTGCGGCGCAATCAGCGCGCCGGGATCGCCCGCAAACAGCAGTTTCGGATAGGTGGAGAGCCGAAGTGCGCGATGATCATGTTCGCTGATGGCGGCAACGTCGGCGGGCTGGCCCTCGATCGGCAATTCCCGAGGCAGGCGCAACACCGGCTTTCGCGATTGCGGTGTCGGGAACGGCGCCCGGTAGACGGCCATCTCCTCATCGCTCAGTGTACGCAGCACCGAGGCCGGCAACACTTTTTCGACGAAGACATTGTCTTCCAGGACCAGCTTCTCGCCGACACCCGGCGTGCGCAGCGCCTTGAACATTTCGCGGGCTTGCGGGCGCTGATGAAAATCCTCCCAGCGCTCGAAGGGTCGGATGAATTCCATGAAGGCAAGGCCGAGCACGCGTTGCGGTCGCCGCGCCGCGAGATGGAAAGCCAGGGCCGTGCCCCAGTCCTGCGCGACCAACACCACTTCCTGGATGTCGAGCACGTCCAGGAAGGCGTCGAGATAGCGGACGTGATCGAAGAAGCGATAATCGATATCGGGCTTGCCGGATTGGCCGTAGCCGATCAGGTCGGGCGCGATGCAGCGACCGAGCGGCGCGACATGCGGGATGATGTTGCGCCAGATGTGGGATGAGGTCGGATTGCCATGCAGGAACAGAACGGTGGGGCCGGACGCTCCCGTCTCGACATAGGACATGGTCGAATCGAGCACGGCGATCTGCGAGCGTCTCGGTGCAGCGACGCCAGCTTGAGAAATGTTGGCTTTCGAACTCATGGGGTCGGCTCCTTTGCAAAAACTGTGCTGAAGATGATTTTCTTGAACCGCTCGAGCGGCGCGGGGCTACGTTCAACCTTCATGCGCAGCATGGCGCCCTGCCAAGACGACAGCAGGAAGTCGGCAAGGTCCTCGGCCTCGAAGGTCTTGGAGATGTCGCCGGCTGCCTGGCCTTCGGCGATGCAGGCGGCGAAGGGCTGGCGCCAGCGTTCGAAGATGTCGACGAGTTGCAGGCGCAGCGGCTCGCTGTGGACCGCGGTCTCGAGGCTGAGATTGCCTATCATGCAGCCGCGTGCCCAATCATGCGCCTCAAGCTTCGAGGTGATGACATCGACGTAGCGCCTCAGCCGGCCGATGGGCGGCGTGCCGTCCTGCGCCAAGGCTTTCTCGACCAACGTGCCGACATAGGCGAAATAGCGGTCCAGCACCTCCCCGGCAAACTCCTCCTTGGAGGCAAAATGGTTGGTGAACGAGCCGGGCCGGGCGTCGGCGGCGGCAACGATGTCGCGCACACCGGCGGCGGTATAGCCGGAATTCCAGATGGTCCGGAACCCGGCGTCAAGGAGGTTTTCGCGGAGTGATTGTCTGGCCATACCGATATAATACGTACGTACGTATTGATGTCAAGCCGAATAATTTGCGTTGCCGATGTTGGCAAGCGGGGGTGGCACTGGAAGAGTGTCCCTCAGGGGGTGGCGAGTTTGAGGAGCGAACATGGCTGCCGTGAAACAAGTGATCGTCATCGGCGCCGGCATCATCGGTGCTTCCATGGCCTGGCACCTGACCAGGGCAGGCGCACAGGTGACGGTTATCGCCGCCGACAGCGCCGCCGGTGGGGTCGCCACGCCGAACTCCTTTGCCTGGATCAATGCCACCTGGGGCAATCCGGAGCCCTATTTCCGGCTGCGCACCCGCGCCATGGCCGAATGGTCGCGGCTGGCGCGGGACGTGCCCGGCCTGCCGCTCAACTGGTGCGGCGGCCTGTGCTGGGATCTATCGGCGGCCGACATGGAAGCCTATACCGCGCAGCATTCGGCCTGGGGCTACGGCATCGAGCGCGTCGACCGCGCCGGCGCGGCCCGTATAGAGCCTAATCTCACCGAACTCCCGGACGTCGCTTTGCATGTCGCCGAAGAGGGCGTTGCCGAGCCGGTCGCGGCAACGAAGGCGCTGCTGGCCGATGCCGAACGACGCGGCGCGCGGATCATCTCCAGCACGGTGACGGCGCTTGTCCAGACAGGCGGCAGGATTTCGGGCGTCGACACATCGCATGGGCTGCTTGCCACCGACGAGGTGTTGATCGCGGCCGGCGTCGGCTCGGCGGGCATTGCCGCCACCGCCGGCATAAATCTGCCGCTCGAGACGCCACCTGGCCTGATCGTCCACTCGCGGCCCTACGAGAAACTGCTGAACGGACTGGTGCTGGCCGAGCGGCTGCATATGCGCCAGACCGCCGAGGGCCGTATCATCGCCGGTTCCGATTTCGGCGGCGCCGACCCCGGCATGGATGCGCAAGCCACCGCCAGCGAACTGTTCGCGGTCCTGAAAGCCAGCCTGCGCGGCGGAGACGGGCTGGCGCTCGATTTCCACACGGTCGGTTACCGGCCGACGCCGATCGACGGTTTTCCGATCATCGGCCGCGCCGAGGGCATGGACGGCGTCTATGTCAGCGTCATGCATTCCGGCATCACGCTGGCGCCGGCCGTCGGCCTGTTTGCCGCTCGCGAAATCCTTGATGGCGAGCGCGATCCGCTGCTCGCGCCTTACGGGTTGGGACGGTTTGCTCAATAACCCGGACGGACGGCAGCGTCGGCCGATGTCTGTATAGGTTAACGCCCTACGGCGCCCCCCTCTGTCCTGCCGGACATCTCCCCCTCGAGTGGGGAGATTGGCAGTTTCGGCGCCTCGCTCAGTCCCGCAAGGTCGGCGATTGGCGAAAGCCGTCGCGACATCCAATCTCCCCCCTTGAGGGGGAGATGTCCGGCAG
>NZ_RZRP01000670.1:0-3538 GCF_003997795.1 Mesorhizobium sp. M7A.F.Ca.US.005.03.2.1
GTCGAAGGGCGATACGGTCATATCCTGCTCCTCCTGACCATCAGCTGTCGAAGAAGACCGTTTCCTTCTCCCCCTGGAGATGGATGTCGAAAACATAAATATCGCCGTTGCGCTCGGCGATCAGCGTCGGCACGCGGACGCGGTGCTCGATGCGCGCCAGGATCGCATCCCCGGCATTGGCCTTTTCCTCATCGGAAAAATACAGGCGTGTGTGCAGGCCGAGATTGATGCCGCGCGCGACAATCCAGAGGGTGATGTGCGGGGCCATCAGGCTTCCGTCCCTGAACGGCACGCGGCCCGGCTTGATCGTCTCGAACGTGCACAGACCGGTGTCCATGTCGGTCGGGCAACGGCCCCAGCCGAAAAAGTTCGGATCGGCCGCGCCGCGCAGTTCAGCCGGCGAATTGTAGAGCCCATCCGCATCTGCCTGCCAGATCTCGATCAGCGCATCCTTGAGCGGCGTGCCGGTACCGTCGAGCACCCGGATGCGCAGGCCGATGCGCTCCCCCTTGGTCTTGTCGTTGACCATGGTCGCACCAAGGTCGGTCGCATAGACGCCGCCGATGCCGCAGAAATTGGGCGTCAGCCCGATATGGACATAAGGTCCGGCGGTCTGCGAGGGGCTTTCCCTGAGCCGGTCGAGCGACTGGGCCATCAATTGCCCTCCAGCCTGTTTTCGAACAGCGACGCGCGGCGCCCGCGCAGCACGATGTCGAACTTGTAGGCGCGCGCGTCGAAGGGGATCGTCGCCTGCATGTCGAGCGTGGCGATCAGCGTTTCGACGGCGGCCTTATCGGGGATGCCGCGCACGATCGGGCAGTGCCAGATCAGCGGATCACCCTCGAAATACATCTGCGTGATCAGCCGCTGCGCAAAGCCGTGGCCGAAGACCGAGAAATGGATGTGCGAGGGCCGCCAGTCGTTCGGCCCGTTCGGCCAGGGATAGGGGCCGGGCTTGACGGTGCGAAAGGCGTAGCCGCCATCCTCGCCTGTTATGGCGCGCCCGCAGCCGCCAAAGTTCGGGTCGAGCGGCGCCAGATAGCCGTCCTTCTTGTGGCGGTAGCGGCCGCCGGCATTGGCCTGCCAGAATTCGAGCAGCGCGCCGGGTACGCCAACACCGCGTTCGTCGAGCACCCGGCCATGGACGATGATGCGCTCGCCGAGCGCGCTCTCGCCGGGCCTGGCGAAATTGTGGATCAGGTCGGCGTCGAGTTTGCCGAGCATGGCGTGACCGAAGACCGGACCTGCAATCTCCGACAGCGTGTTGTCGAACGGCAGCGGCGCCTTCTGCGGCGAGCGCAGCACGGAGGTCTTGTAATTCGGTGTCAGAACAGGCGGATGCCAGGTCCGGTCACGCTGGAAGAAGGCGCCGGTCTCGGGCCTCCGGTTCGAGCCGGACTCAGCGGTCATTCTGGCTTCCGTCCATTTCCGAAAACACGTCCTTGGCAATTTTGAAGGCACGGTTGGCGGCCGGCACGCCGGCATAGATGGCGACATGCAGGAACGCCTCGCAGATATCGTCGCGCGAGGCACCGGTGTTGACGGTGGCGCGCACATGCATAGCAACCTCCTCATCATGGCCGAGTGCGGCCAGCAGCGCCAGCGTGACGATCGAACGCTCACGCCTGGTCAAGCCCGGCCGCGCCCACACGGTTCCCCAGGCGGCCTCGGTGATCAACTCCTGGAAAGGCTGGTCGAAATCGGTGGCGGCGACCTCGGCGCGGTCGACATGGCGGTCACCAAGCACCGAGCGCCGCACCGCGAGGCCGGTGCGATATCTGACTGCATCGCCGGAGACTTCATCCATGGGTTTCTGCTCCAGGGGCAAGCGACGAGATAAAACTGCGGATCAGGGCGGTGAGCGCTTCAGGCTGTTCGACGCAAGGAATGTGTCCAGCGTCGCGGATGATTTCGAAGCGCGCGCCGGGGATCAGCGCGGCCAGCGAGCGGACGAGATCGGGAGGTGTCGAGCCATCCTGGTCGCCGGCGACGCAGAGCGTCGGCACCGCGATGCGGCGTGCAGCATCGGTGAAATCGGCATCGCGAACGGCCGCGCAAGTCCCAATGTAACCTGCAAGCGCTTGCCTCGTCATCATGTTCCAGTAACCGTCGAGCTCGGCCTGACGCGCCGCGTGGAAGGCGGGGGTGAACCACACTTTGAGCACGCCATCGGCAATCGCCTGGATGCCCTTGCTTTCGACAGTCGCGATGCGTGTGTTCCAGCTGTCTGTCGTGCCGATCTTGTGTGCCGTATCGCAAAGGATCAGGCCTTCGACGATTTCAGGCCGCCTGGCATAGAGCCCCTGCGCGATCATGCCGCCGACCGACAGGCCGCACAGCACGACCTTGCTCAAGCCGAAATGATCGATGAGCGCCGAGAGGTCATCGACGTGATCGTCGATCGACCTGATGTCGCCGATGTCGGACAGTCCGTGGCCGCGCTTGTCATACACCAGCAGCGGCATTTCACCATCGAACGTCGAGACAATTTCGTCCCAGATCCGGAAGTCGGTGCCGAGCGAATTGATGAATATGATTGGGCGCGCATTGCCGGTCGCCTTGATGTGGCGATGGTGCAGCGTGATGCCGCCGATGGTGACGAATGGCACGGTTTCGATCCTCCGCCCCCACATTGCACAAGGCGTTTGGTTCGGTAAAATGATATTTTGCGGCGTTTCATTAACTCAGGGGTTATCGAATCCATGTCCGAGAGCCGCATTCGGTTCCGTCACCTGCAGGCATTCCTGGAAGTTGCGCGGCAGGGGAGCGTGGCGCGAGCGGCTGACTTGCTGCATGTCAGCCCGCCGGCCGTGACCAAGACATTGCGCGAACTGGAAGAGGCGCTGGGGGTTGCGGTGGTGGAGCGCGACGGCCGCGGCATCCGACTGACGCGCATCGGCGAGATCTTCCTTCGCCACGCCGCCACGGCGATCACGGCGCTCAAGCAAGGCGTCGATTCCGTCCGCCAGGACGGAGCGGTCAACCGGCACCCGATCCGCATCGGCGCGCTGCCGACGGTGTCGGCGCGGGTGATGCCGCTTGCCATGAGCCTGTTCCTCAAAGAGAGCACCGGTGCGGCGATCAAGATCGTCACCGGCGAGAACGCGGTGCTGCTCGAACAGTTGCGCACCGGCGCGCTCGATCTCGTCGTCGGACGGTTGGCGGCGCCGGAGAACATGACCGGCTTCTTCTTCGAGCATCTCTACTCCGAACAGGTGCTGTTCGTGGTGCGGGCGCGACATCCGCTGCTTGAGCCCGGACAGGACGTGTTCGCGCGGCTCGACGAGTTCCCGGCGCTGATGCCGACACGGGAATCGGTCATCCGCCCTTTCGTCGACCGCCTGTTCATCACCAGCGGCATGACGGCGCCGGCAACCGAGATCGAAACCGTCTCGGACTCCTTCGGCCGCGCCTTCCTGCGGCAGAGCGATGCGGTTTGGATCATTTCGGCCGGCGTCGTCGCCAATGAACTCGGCAGTGGCGCCTTCGTCGCCCTGCCGGTCAACACCGAGGAAACCAAGGGACCGGTCGGCCTGAC
>NZ_RZRP01000671.1:0-3535 GCF_003997795.1 Mesorhizobium sp. M7A.F.Ca.US.005.03.2.1
GACTTGATCCTGAGCAAGCCGAACAGGCGCTCGAGGCTCTGGTCGAGATTCTTGTCGAGACGGTCGAGGACGGGGGAAACTGCGGACATATGTGAAGCCTTTCGATTCAGAACCGGAACCGTAAAGGCATGACGGGAAAACGAAAAGCCCGCGATCATTGGACCACGGGCTGCAAACGTCTCTGCGAGGCAAAAAAAGACCGCCGTGGTGGAGGGGGAACCACGGCGGCCTTCTACTCGAAACGATGCGGCAGCCCGGAGAGGGGGGATAGGCTGCCGCAGGTGTCCGGGATAGGCGGGGGACGGGCCTTGCTCCGGACTCGGCGAAAACTGCCGATGACGTGTATTTGGGTCTCTGA
This sequence comes from Mesorhizobium sp. M7A.F.Ca.US.005.03.2.1, assembly GCF_003997795.1. Taxonomy (NCBI): domain Bacteria; kingdom Pseudomonadati; phylum Pseudomonadota; class Alphaproteobacteria; order Hyphomicrobiales; family Phyllobacteriaceae; genus Mesorhizobium; species Mesorhizobium sp. M7A.F.Ca.US.005.03.2.1. The sequence continues at coordinate 359 of NZ_RZRP01000671.1, forward strand.
ACGTGGCGATTCAAGGGCACGAAAATTACAGTTTTGTAACATGGCCGTGAGCAGGGTGACGGCGATCTGTCAGGGTGTTGCCGGAACCGATAGTCGAGGCTGCCTTTGGCATGGACCAAGCCGCCGCGCCGCGCTATCCCTGCCGGCATGAAAAAAGGCGATCATCTCTTCCTTGTCGACGGCTCCGGCTACATCTTCCGTGCCTATCACGCGCTGCCGCCGCTGACCCGCAAATCCGACGGCCTGCCGGTCGGCGCCGTTTCCGGCTTCTGCAACATGCTGTGGAAGCTGATGCTCGACGCCCGCAATACCGATGTAGGCATCGTGCCGACGCATTTCGCCGTCATTTTCGACTATTCGTCAAAAACCTTCCGCAACGACCTCTACCCCGAATACAAGGCCAACCGCTCGGCACCGCCGGAAGATTTGATCCCGCAATTCGGCCTGATCCGCCAGGCGACCAGGGCGTTCAACCTGCCCTGCGTCGAGATCGAAGGCTACGAGGCTGACGATCTGATCGCCACCTATGCGAGGCTCGCCTGCGAAGCCGGCGGCGATACCACCATCATCTCCTCCGATAAGGATTTGATGCAACTGGTTGGCGATACGGTCGCCATGTACGACCCGATGAAGGACCGCCAGATCGGCATTCCGGAGGTCATCGAGAAATGGGGCGTGCCGCCGGAGAAGATGGTCGACCTGCAGGCGCTGACCGGCGATTCGGTCGACAATGTGCCTGGTGTGCCCGGCATCGGGCCGAAGACGGCGGCGCAACTGCTCGAACAGTTCGGTGACCTAGACACGCTGCTGGCCCGGGCCGGCGAGATCAAACAGGACAAGCGCCGGGAATCGATCATCGCCAACGCCGACAAGGCGCGCATTTCTCGTCAGCTGGTGACGCTGATGAACGATGTGCCGGTGACCGAGGGTCTGGAGGATTTCGTCCTGCACGCGCCCGACGGCCCGAAGCTGATCGGTTTCCTCAAGACCATGGAATTCACCTCGCTGACCCGCCGTGTCGCGGAAGCGACCAGCACCGAGGCCGGCGACGTCCAGGCCGTCGCGGTCACCGTCGAACGCGCCGATCATGCCCATGGCCCAGACGTTGGCGCCGGTTTGCCGCCGGTTGCCCGAAACGCGCCTGGCACTGAACCGGACGAAGCCGGCGGGACGGCGGAGACGTCAAAACAAGGCGATACCCCCTCCCTGCTCGCGGCACTAAGGCTGGAGCGCGCGGCCACCGGCAAGATCGACATTTCGGCCTATCACTGCATCCGCGATATCTCGACCCTGAAAGCCTGGGTCGCCGAGGCACGGGAGGCTGGCATCGCCGCCTTCGACGTCAGGGCGACATCCGCCGATCCGATGCAGGCGGAACTGATCGGCATGGCCATCGCCACGGCTCCCGGACGCGCCGCCTACATTCCCTTCGCCCATATGAGCGGCAATGGCGACCTGCTCGGTGGTGGCGCGCTCGAAAACCAGATTCCGCTGCGCGAGGCGCTGGCGGTGCTGAAACCGCTGCTCGAAGACAGATCGGTTCTCAAGATCGCGCAGAACCTGAAATACGATCTTGTCATCATGAGCCGCTACGGCGTCGATGTCGCACCGTTCGACGACACGATGCTGATCTCCTACGTGCTCGATGCCGGTACGCCCCATGGTCACGGCATGGATGCGCTTGCCGAAAAGTGGCTCGGTCATACCCCTCTTCAGCTCAAGGACGTGACCGGCTCGGGCAAAAGCTCGGTCGGTTTCGATCAGGTCGACATCGACAAGGCGACGGCTCATGCCGCCGAAGACGCCGATGTGACGCTGCGGCTCTGGCTGGTGCTGAAACCGCGGCTTGCCGCCAAGGGCCTGGTGTCTGTCTATGAGCGGCTGGAGCGGCCGCTGGTGCCGGTGCTGGCGCGCATGGAACAGCGCGGCATCTCGGTCGACAGGCAGATCCTATCGCGGCTCTCCGGCGAATTGGCGCAGGGCGCCGCTCGCCTCGAAGAGGAAATCTACCAGCTCATCGGCGAACGCATCAACATCGGTTCGCCAAAGCAGCTCGGCGACATCCTGTTCGGGCGCATGGGCCTGCCCGGCGGTTCCAAGACCAAGACCGGCCAGTGGTCGACGTCGGCGCAGCTTCTCGAAGATCTCGCCGCCGAAGGTCACGAACTGCCGCGCAAGATCGTCGACTGGCGCCAGCTGACCAAGCTGAAATCGACCTATACCGATGCGCTGCCCGGCTTCATCCATCCCGACACCAAGCGCGTCCACACCTCCTACGCATTGGCCGCGACGACGACGGGACGCCTGTCGTCCTCCGACCCGAACCTGCAGAACATTCCGGTGCGCACCGCCGAAGGCCGCAAGATCAGGACCGCCTTCATCACCGACAAGAGCCATCGGCTGGTCTCGGCCGACTACAGCCAGATCGAATTGCGGGTGCTCGCCCATGTCGCCGAGATCCCGCAACTGCGGCAGGCTTTCGCCGACGGCGCCGACATCCACGCCATCACCGCGTCGGAGATGTTCAACGTGCCGGTCGAAGGCATGCCCTCGGAGGTTCGCCGCCGCGCCAAGGCGATCAATTTCGGCATCATCTACGGCATTTCGGCCTTCGGTCTCGCCAACCAGTTGTCGATCCCGCGCGAGGAAGCCGGCAACTACATCAAGAAATATTTCGAGCGCTTCCCCGGCATCCGCGATTACATCGAGGAGACCAAGGCTTATGCCCGCGAGCATGGCTTTGTCGAAACGATCTTCGGCCGCCGCATCCATTACCCCGACATCCGCTCCTCGAACCCGTCCCTGCGCGCTTTCAACGAGCGAGCCTCGATCAACGCCCGCCTGCAAGGCACCGCCGCCGACATCATCCGCCGTGCCATGATCCGCATGGAGGAGGCGCTGGAAAGAGCAGGGCTTTCGGCACGCATGCTGCTGCAGGTGCATGACGAACTGATCTTCGAGACCGTCGAGGCGGAAGTCGAGGCGACGATCCCGGTCGTGCGTCATGTCATGGAAAACGCGGCGATGCCGGCGGTCTCGATGTCGGTGCCGCTGCATGTCGACGCGCGCGCCGCCAACAATTGGGACGAGGCGCATTAGCACCAACGCAAGGTGTGTTGAGATTCAGATCAGGCCGAGTCGAAAATGGTGGATTCCGGGAGCCGGAGCGGAGCGTAC
>NZ_RZRP01000672.1:0-3531 GCF_003997795.1 Mesorhizobium sp. M7A.F.Ca.US.005.03.2.1
CGGCGGCCCATCAGAAACTTGCCCAGGGCGCGGTGCTTGCCGTCAGCCTCGAGCCGTCGGGCGGTTCGCCGACCGGACAGCCGACCGGACCGGTGGTTGCCGCTGGCGACCTGAAGAGCATCTGACCGGCTCTTCACCTGAAAATCACAACAGACTATCATAAGTCTATCCTTCGCTGAACATGCCCGTAGACAGCATGTCGGCGGGCGGCCGATGGCTCGGGAAATCCCTCTGGCGCCATGGATAAAATCAAAAATCACAATATTTCTGAAACTCGGGCGAGTTTGTTCCGTATCTCCTCGCGTCCCCAAAAATGGGAAGAGAAAAACCCGAGGAGTTCGACATCATGCGTAGATACGCCACCCTTTTGCTCGCCGGTACGATCGCCGTTTCGGCCCTTGCCACCGCCGCCTACGCCGAAAACCCGATGGTTGGCGGCGCCGCCATGTATGCCAACAAGAACATCGTCGAGAACGCCGTGAACTCGAAGGATCACACCACCCTGGTCGCCGCCGTGAAGGCCGGCGGCCTTGTCGAGACGCTGCAGGGCGCCGGTCCGTTCACCGTGTTCGCGCCGACCAACGAAGCCTTCGCAGCCCTTCCGGCCGGTACGGTCGAGACGCTGCTCAAGCCAGAAAACAAGGACAAGCTCACCAAGATCCTGACCTGCCATGTCATCGGCGCCAAGGCGATGGGAGCAGATGTGGCCGCGATGGCCAAGGCTGACGGCGGCACCCACAAGGTCAAGACGGTCGGCGGCTGCGAATTGTCGCTCAAGGCCGACGGCGGCAAGGTCACGGTCACCGACGAGAACGGCAATGTCGCCAATGTGACGATCGCCGATGTCGAACAGTCCAATGGCGTCATCCACGTCATCGACAAGGTTCTTTTGCCCAAGATGTAACAAGGGGCTTGCTGCCGGCGAACTGACGGCAAGGACCCTCCGTCGATTGCACGATCCCGCTCCCGTGATCCGCAATTGGCCCGTGCACTTCGCGCCCGCCTGCATTCGGATGTGGGAGGGCGCGGAGTGTTCGTTCGAGGGGCTACCGTCACCGGCTTTTGATTTCCGCGCGGTGGTGTAGTTTGGCAAAAGGACATCAGGAGGAACTGGTCATGAACCGTCGCGACTTTCTTTTGAGCGGTGCCGCCGCCATCGGCGTGATCGGGGCCGCGGCAACGATGCTGCGCATGGGCGATCCGCAGGCAGCACAAGCGGCCGAGAGCTTCGAGGTCGTCAAGACCGACGCCGAGTGGAAAGCCATCCTGTCGCCGGCCGCCTTCGACGTGCTGCGCAAGGAAGGCACGGAGTACCCCGGCACCAGCCCGCTGCTCAACGAACACCGCAAGGGCATTTTCGCCTGTGCCGGCTGCGACCTGCCGGTCTATTCGTCGGAGACGAAATTCGATTCCGGCACCGGATGGCCGAGCTTCTGGCAAGAGATCCCCAAGGCGATCGGCACGACCGTGGACAGGTCGCTCGGCATGACGCGTACCGAGGCACATTGCCGCCGCTGCGGCGGCCATCTCGGCCATGTCTTCGACGACGGTCCGGCGCCGACCGGCCTGCGCCACTGCATCAACGGCGTCGCGCTGACCTTCAAACCGGCCACGGCCTGAGTCCATAGACTCGAATGCAAAAACTCCGGGCTTGCGGCCCGGAGTTTTTTACGCGGTCAGAGCTTTTCGGGCGTGGACTGGAGGAGCTTCCCGAAACCGCTGCCCACGTACCTTGTCTTGTCGCAATCTCCAAGGGAAAGCGCTGCGCACTTTTCCTGGAATTGCTCCGTATCAGTGCCCCCCACCGCCGCCGCCACCCGGTGCGGCCGGCTTGCGGATCAGCATGGTGAACAGGCCAAGCGTCGCAAACAGCACCGTCAGCATGAAGAACACGTCCATGAAGGACAGCAGCGCCGCCTGCTGCTGGACCATGCCAGACAACTTGGAGATCGCAGCGCTTGTGGCGTCGAGGCCGGGGGTCTGCTCGAAATTGCGGGTCATGTTCTGCAGCTTGGTCTGCGCGGCTTCACTGCCCCATTGCACATGCTCGGAGAGCCTTGCGTAGTGGAAGGCGTTGCGGTCGATCAGCACGGTGTTGATCAGCGCAAGGCCGACGGCACCGCCAAGGTTGCGGGTGAGATTGAACAGGCCGGACGCGTTCTTCAGCCGCTCGGGCGGCAAGGTGCCGAGCGCGATGTTGTTGATCGGAACCATGCACAGCATCATCGAACAGCCGCGCAGGATCTGCGGGATGAGCAGCTCATAGAAATCCCAGTCGGCGGTCAGATGCGTCATCCACCAGGTGCCGGTGGCGAAGCCGAAGAAGCCGATCATCATCATCAGGCGCGGGTCCATCTTGTTCGACAGGATGCCCGAGATCGGCGCGGTGAAGAACATCGCCAGGCCGCTGACGAACAGAGCCTCGCCGATCATCATCGAATCGTAGCCGCGGATGCGCCCGAGGAACACCGGGTAGAGATAGGTCAGGCCGTAGAGACCGATGCCGATGACGAACGAGAACAGCGAGCCGAAGGCGAAGTTGATGTTGGTGAAGGCCTTCAGGTCGACGATCGGCTCCTCGGCGGTGAACACGCGCCAGAAGAACAGCACCGCGCCGACGGTCATGACGACGGCGCAGATGAAGACGCCCTGGTCCTGCAGCCAGTCATTGTTGGGGCCTTCCTCGAGCACATATTCCATGCAGCCCAGGAAAGCCGCCATGCCGGCGAGGCCCCACCAGTCGAACTTGCTGAACAGCTTGAGGTTGGGCTTGTCGAAGTCGATCAGCGTCCAGGCCGCCGTTGTCACCAGGATGCCGGGCACGACGTTGACCAGGAACAGCCAATGCCAGGACATGGCATGGCTGATATAGCCACCGACGGTCGGGCCGATGGTCGGCGCCAGCGTCGCCACGAGGCCGATCATCGGCGAGACGACGGCGCGGCGCGAGGGCGGGAAGATGGTGAAGGCAGCGGCAAAGACGCTCGGTATCATGCCGCCGCCGATGAAGCCCTGGACGGCGCGGTAGACGATCATCTGGTCGATGTTGGTGGCGGTCGCCGCCAGCGCACTGGCCGCGGTGAAGCCTGCCGCCGAGATGGTGAACAGCACGCGCGTCGACAGCATCCGGCTGAGAAAGCCCGACAGCGGGATCATCACCACTTCGGCGATCAGGTAGGCGGTCTGCACCCACGGAATTTCGTCGGAGCTGGCGCTCAGGCCGGCCTGGATCTCCGACAGCGAGGCGGAGACGATCTGGATGTCGAGGATGGCCATGAACATGCCGAACACCATCGCCAGGAAGGCGATGACGCGCCGCGTCGAAATGGTGTCAGGCACAGCCGGCCTCGCCGGCGGCGCTCCTGCTGTCAGGGTTGCGGTTGCCATGGCATTGCTCCCCGGCCGCCGCTCAATTCGACGCTGCCACTGACGCCGACCCGGATGGGGCGGTGCGGCTGTCGACGGCGACGACGACGCTCAGGCCGGCGCGCAGCTTACCGCTCTTCAGCGCATCGGCCGGCACATCGATGC
>NZ_RZRP01000673.1:0-1012 GCF_003997795.1 Mesorhizobium sp. M7A.F.Ca.US.005.03.2.1
GGCCGAGGCGATCAGCACCACGGAAACGGAAAGGCAGGCAAGGGCCGCGAACGGGAAGGGCGGCGCCCCGCCTGCGCTCGCCTTCGGCCTCGTCGCCTCCGGCGTGTCGAGCACGATGAAACTTGCCAGCGCCATGGCTGCGCCGCCGAGGGTGAAGATGCCGAAGGCCCAGCGCCATGACAAAAGCTCGGTCATGATCGCGCCGAGCAATGGTCCGCTGAAGGCGGCGACGCCCCAGATCGCCGACATGATGCCGAAAAGCTGCGGCCAGATGGCGCGCGAGAACAGTCGTTCGACCGAGACGAAGGCCAGCGACACCAGCGCACCGCCGCCAAGTCCTTCGATCAGGCGGCCGGCGAGGAACAGTTGCATGGAAGGCGAGGTGGCGCAGATCAGGGCGCCTGCTGCGTAGAGCAGGGCTGCGACCACCATGTTGGTGCGCAAGGGGACATAACTCACCAGCCGTCCGGCGGCCGCGCCGGCAACGATGGCACCGAGTTCGTAGATCGCCAGCGACCAGCCGACGAGCTGCACGCCCGCCAGTTCGCCGACCATGGCCGGCATCACCGTTGCCACCATCGTCTCGTTGGTGGCGTGCAACAGGATGCCGAGGCTGATGAAGCAGAAGCGCGCCAGGTCGCCGCTTGCCCATAATCCGCGCCAGTCGACCTTGTTTGTGCTGATCTCGGTCATTTCCACCCCTGTCTTGCATATCTCGACGCCAGCGCAGGACGCCAGAAGCCAGTGCGGCTTTCCGGCAGGACCATGCGGTTCGACAGCGCCGGATCGGGCGCCGCATCGAGGCGTTGTTTCGTTCGGGGCAGGCTTGTAAAACCTCAACCGGGGTTGAGCTCAAGCGGTTTTTTGAGGACCGTTCGCGCGGCAGCCTTTCCGATTGGCGGGTTCGTTGCGCGATCAGTTCTCGGTGCTGCGCAGCTGGAACTGGCTGACGCCGATCGCGAGGTTCATGCCGGTCTGCGTCTGCAAGCTGAGCGGCTGCAAGGTGAAGGCT
>NZ_RZRP01000673.1:1022-3523 GCF_003997795.1 Mesorhizobium sp. M7A.F.Ca.US.005.03.2.1
GAAGGCTTGCGAGGAGCCGCCGACCAGCAGATTGGCGCCGGCGCCGACGGCGGCCGTCACCTCGGCGCTGGCGCCGATGTAGTCGCCGGCCAGCGCACCCGGCGCGTAGATGTTCTTCAGCGGCGTCAGCACGATCCACTGCATGACCGTCTGCTTCGTCGTGCCGATGTCGAGGCCGTATTTGTTGACGGCGCCGAAATAGGCTTCCGACGCGAAGCTCTTGTCGGCGGGGTTGAAGGTGCAGCTCAGATCCTTGCTCGAGCCGAAGATGAAGCCGGTGCCGCCGCCAATGGCACAGTCAAGCGTACCGAGCTCTATGCCTCGGTCCTGCGCCTGCGCTGCTCCGACAAACACGGTAGCGAATATGGCAGCGATGGCTGTCTTCAGCATGATGGTCCCCTCAAAAATCAACGGCGCGGAACCATCCTATCTGGTTCCGCGCCGCGGGGTGAGGGGTCATGGAGCGCACGGCTCCATGCGATCACTTGAATGAATGGATCAGCTGGAGCGAGGTCACGGCCACGGCAAGGTTGACGCCGGTCTGCGCCTGGACGCTGAGCGGCTCCAGCATGAAGGCGCTGTCCAAGCCGCCAACCAGCAGATTGGCGCCGCCGCCGGTCACCACGCTCGCCTCGGCGTTGACGCCGTAATAGCTGCCGGCGAGATCGCCTCCGTCACGGTCCCGGGTCGCAGCCAGCACGGCCCAAACGAGCTGGCCCTGATGCGTCTGGCCGACATCGAGGCCGATCTTGGAGATGACGCCTGTGTAAACCTCGGACGGCCCGTGATGATGAGGCCGGAAGACACAGGACACGCCCTTGTTGGAAGCGACGATATAAGCGGTGCCGCCGTCGATGGTGCAATCGAGCGTGCCGAGTTGCAGCTTGCCGGCGCTGGCTGGAGCCACCGCGAACATCGTCGTGGCGAGGGCAGCGGCGCAGGCGAGTTTCTTGATCATGGGAGGGTCCTTTCGCAAATTGCTTTTCGATAACGGCTTGGGAGGCCAGACCGTTCCGCTGAAAACTTGGCGCGATCAAGGCAGGGGCCGAAAGCCTCCTGCCGGGGTTAATGCGCGGTTGCGAAGTGCGTCTTTTCGGACACGCCAAGGATCCCGCGGCATTTGGATGTCACGCGGATTTGTATGGGAAGCGTTTGCCGAAACCGAGATCAGCTGACGCGGGCGAGGCCATCCTTGGCCGGCTGGTAGGTCGGGTCGAGGCGAACGGCTTCCTTATAGGATTTCGCGGCTTTCGCCTTGTCACCGCGCCGCTCGTAGATCAGCGCCTGGTTGGCCCAGGCCTCGGCGTTCTTGCCGTCGAGCTTGATCGCCATGTTGAAATCGGAGAAGGCGTTGTCCTCGTCATTGGTCGCCAGATAGGAGAGGCCGCGGCCGTTGTAGGGCTCGGCGGCGTCCGGCGCCAGCGAGATGGCGGTCGAGAAATCCTCGATGGCGAATTTGTGCTGGCCCTGGCTCTGATAGATCAGGCCTCGATTGTGGTAGGCGCGCGCGTCGGTCGTATCGAGCTGGATCGCCTTCTGAAAGTCGTTGAAGGCGTCCTGGGTGCGACCCGCCTTGCGGTAGAGATTGCCGCGGCCGATATAGGCGGCGTCATAGTTCGAGTTGATCTGGATCGAACGGTTGTAGTCCGCGAGCGCGGCTTCCTGGTTGCCGAGGAAGCGCTGGATGAGCGCACGATTCGAATAGGCCTGGAAGAAATTCGGATTGAGCTGGATGGCTTGATTGAAATCCTTGAGCGCCGCCTGGTATTGGCCGCCACGGCCATAGGCCGAGCCGCGCACATTGTAGCCTTCGGGATCCTGGGGATTGCGCTGGATGACCGCCGACAGCGAGGAAATGTTCTCGCTCGAGCCTTGCGCCTTGTCGATGTTGTTGAATTCACCGGTCGGGCCCGCCGTTTGGCAGCCGGCAAGCGCCAGTCCGGAGAGCAGGGCCGCTGTCAGGGCGAAACCACGCAATGCGGTCCCGCGCTCCACGCTCGTTGCGTTCATGTCTGCCCTGTCCTCACTTCAAGCCGCGTCGTTCAGATCCGGCTCCCCCTCCGGACCGGTCACATCAAAACAAAAAGGTGGCGGCGATTCCACATCGCGCCACCTCTGATATCCTTCGAAAAGGACGAAAAATTGGCGTTAGAACCGCGGCGGACGCGGAGCGCCAGCTGCACCACCAGCGGCGCCGGCAGCAACAGGGCGCGGCGTCATCGGCAGCAGGCCTTCGCGCTGGGCGCGCTTGCGGGCCAGCTTGCGGGCGCGGCGAACGGCTTCAGCCTTTTCGCGGGCGCGCTTCTCGGACGGCTTCTCGTAGTGACCGCGCATCTTCATTTCGCGGAAAATGCCCTCGCGCTGCATCTTCTTCTTGAGAGCGCGAAGCGCCTGATCAACGTTATTGTCGCGGACGAGTACCTGCACGGGCAATCCTGTCTTTCGGGTTTGATATCAACAGGCAAGCGATCATAGCCGCTAGCCTCCGCGGTGGTTTACAC
>NZ_RZRP01000674.1:0-3519 GCF_003997795.1 Mesorhizobium sp. M7A.F.Ca.US.005.03.2.1
CGCGCGATTTGCGATTGAGATCGGCGATCAGTCCTTGCAGCATCTCCAATGCCAAGCCTTCGGCGGCGTGGCCTGAAAACAGGAACACGGGAAAATGCGCGGCCGCCAGAGTTTTGGCAAAATCATTGAAATTCGACACCGGTTGCGATGTACGCCGCCCTTTGTACTGTGCCCTCAGTGCCGCCAGCGTGGCGGCGAGGCTAGCTTGGCCACAGGAAAGTTGCGTTGCCTTGCGTCCGCCGTTCAGCGGCGGCACAGACATCCCGTTTGGGCCTACCACGAAAAACGCGCGCTGGTTGCCGGTCGAGAGGTCGGGAACCGTCCCGGCAAGTTCGCCGACAAGACCATGATGGATCCGCGGGAGCTCGCCCACGATCACCACGACATCGGCACGCCGGCGCGTCTCTCCGGGGGCGACGGTCATTGCCCCCTTGTCGGTAAAAAGCGCGGTCTCTCGGGCAAGTGCCGCACCATCGGCATGGTCGTATGCCGCGCCAGCCCGCTCAGCCAGCGCGATCGCCGCCCTCGTGCCATCTATATCCGTATCAAAGCTGAAAACCGGGCACCGACTTGACGACAATAGCGACGCGGCATGCGCAGCCGCGTGCTCAATCAGCGCTTCCCGGTTGCCGATCCAAGCAACCGCCATTCGCTAAACTACTTTCTGGTGCCGGCTCGATCCTAGACGAAACTGGATTGGCCGTGAACCCCACCCTGCAGCGGATCAGCGAATGTTTTCATACGCGTCAACAAATTCCGACCCTGCTTAGTCATATTTGACGTAAGCGAAGCGTTGGTCGGTCAGTGGAGTGCCCTCCAGTGCCCCGCCTTCCTTGGCCGGCTGCCACTGGACAACATCCTCGATCTTTTTCGCCAACTCGAAATCCTTGTCGGTAATGCCTTTCGCCGCGTGATTCGTCAGGCGCACCTCGACCCAGGCATAGGAGGCGGTGATATCAGGATGGTGCCACGCCGCCTCGGCGAGATGACCAACCGTGTTGATGACCATGAGCGTCGATTTCCAGCTGTGGGTCTTGTATTTGCGCCGGATCCAGCCGTTTTCATAACGCCATTTCGGCAGCTCCTTCTCAAGCCGGTCGGCGATCTCGGCTTCCGAATAGACCTTTTCCTTGACTGTCTCGTTCATCTCGACCTCCGCGAATTGCTCGGTCTGTCACACGCCGGAGCCGGCAAACACGTATGCGTTCTCTTTGGCTTGCCCCATCGACGAAAACAGTTATCATGGTACCGGGCACCTAAACTTCCATGATGCATCCATGATGCACCCATCGGGGGGCAGATGTCGAATTCTGTTACCATACGAGTGCCCGCTCGCCTGCACCTTGGCTTCCTTGATCTCAATGGCGATGCTGGACGGCGGTTCGGCAGCGTCGGGCTTCCATTGAGCGAACCCGAAACCGTCGTCACCCTGTCGCGGTCCAGCGAGACCATCGTCGAAGGCTCCGAGAGCACCCGCGCCAGCGAGCATCTGTCGACGCTCTGCAAGCATCTCGGCATTCGCGGCCAGCACCATCTGGTGGTCGAGCAGTCGATCCCCAGTCATGCGGGTCTGGGCTCCGGCACGCAGATCGCCCTTGCCGTCGCCTCGGCGTTGCGCACGCTCCACAATCTGCCTCTGGACATCGCCGGCGACGCTAACCTGCTCGAGCGGGGCGGCCGATCCGGCATCGGCATCGCAAGTTTCGAAGACGGCGGCGTCATAGTCGACGCCGGCAAGAACGACCGCGGCGGAACGCCTCCGGTCGTCGCGCGGCTGCCGTTTCCGGAAGAGTGGCGCGTCCTCCTCATCCTCGACCATTCCGGGCATGGACTGCATGGAGCAGCCGAGGTTGCGGCGTTTCGCTCGCTGCCGCCATTCCCAACGGCAGGCAGTGGGGAGATCTGCCGGAGGGTGCTGATGGGCATAATGCCGGCTTTGGTCGAGCGGGACCTTCCGGCATTCGGCGCCGCCGTCACCGCGATACAGATGCTGATCGGCAGCCATTTCGCCCCGGCCCAGGGCGGCGTGTTCACCTCGAAGCGGGTCGAGATGGTGGCCCACTGTCTCAATGAAGCAGGCGCCGTCGGCATCGGCCAGAGTTCCTGGGGGCCGACAGGCTTTGCCTTCGCGCCATCGCAGGACGCCGCACTCAAGTTCGTCGACGCGGTTCGGAAGACGACAGTTGAGGGCGGCCTTGAGGTCAAGATCGTCAAGGGCAGGAACTCCGGCGCGAAGATCAGTTCAACCAGGCTGGATCTCGTCGGCAGCTGACGCTTCAGTTTCAGGCAGAAAGGCAAGAAATGGCCCGCAAACACATCCTGCACATGCTGACACCGTTGAAGCAGATGAGCCCCTTCGACGTGAACATGGCGCTCGACGCAGGTTTCGACGCCGTCGTCCCCTATGTCGATGTGGGCCTGGCCGAAGTGACAGGACTGGTCCAGGACGCGATCTTTTCACGCCCGCCGGATGCGGGTGTCGACACCGGCATCTTCATCGCCGGGAAGGATGCCTCGTTGGCGCTCGACATGTTCGACGCCGCGAAGAAGGCGATGGTGCCGCCTTTCCAGGTTTCGGTATTTGCCGATCCAGCCGGCTCGTTCACCACAGCCGCGGCGATGGTGGCCAAGGTCGAAAAGGCGCTGGAGAAGAAATTCCAGCGTGCGCTCAGGGATACGAGGGTGGCTGTTTTCGGCGCCACCGGAGTCGTCGGCTTCTGCACCGCCGTCATCGCGGCAGGGGAAGGTGCCCGGGTCACACTTGTCGGCCATGACGGCATCGAACGGGTCAAGCAGATCGCGGCCGAGATCGAAAGCAGGTTCCACCTCACCGTCGATGCGGCTGACGGATCGAGCGACGCCCGCAAGACAAAGCTGGTCGAAGCCAACGAAATTATCCTGGCTTGCGCCAAAGCTGGCGTCCAGGTGGTCTCCAAAGCCCAATTGAAAGGCAATGACCTGCTTATTGCGGCCGACGTCAATGCCGTTCCCCCGGCCGGCATCGAAGGATTGGCCGTCAATGCCAATGGTGATCCACTCGATGCGGCAAAAGCTGTCGGCATTGGTCCGCTTGCCATCGGCAATGTCAAATATAAGGTCGAATTCGGTCTCTTCAAAAGAATGATCGAATCCGAAAAGACGATCACGCTCGGTTTTCAGGAAGCGTTTTCCCTTGCACGCGAGATTGCCAAGTAACGCCGGATCTCTTTTGATCGCGGCAATTTCAGGCCGGGCGCTGGCCGCCGCCGCGCGTCGCGCCGGCTATCGTCCGCTGGTCGCCGATTTCTTTTGCGATACGGACACCGTCGCGCTCGCAGAACGCGCGACAATGCTGCCAGGCGACCTGCAAGGAGGCATCGACGGCGAGCGCATCATCGACACGCTTCGGCGATTGGCTGGCGACGACCTGCCGGCCGCCATTGTCCTGGGCTCAGGGTTTGAGCGGATGCCTGAGACCGTGGACAAAATCGCGCGACACTTTCGGCTCGCCGGCAATGGCGGCGCCGCGATCCGCAGGAT
>NZ_RZRP01000675.1:0-3518 GCF_003997795.1 Mesorhizobium sp. M7A.F.Ca.US.005.03.2.1
GATGTGTATAGGTTTCAATTTCCTCGATGCAGCTATATGAACGTACTGCCTGCTCGTCATATTCTCGGACAACAAATATCGGGACCCGACCCGGCATCAGAATAAGAGGGAAAGGCGCGAAATATCCACCGCTCCCATCGTAGCCGCTGAGATACTTCAAGTGGCCGTGCGCCGTTACTACGATTGCGTCCAAGCCTGCCGTAGCAACCGCATCCAGCACATTGTTTTGCCGGCGCTCATACTCTGATATCGGAAACGGTACACCAGTCAGAGGAATTGCGGAGCGTGTCGTCGCCATATCTCACCTCAATCAGTGTGTCGTGGTTTGGTTGCGCAAAACGCGCGATCGCGTCCATGTTCGAAATTGAACAAAAGCTTCGCCGGCTCATGCGGGGTGACAATCCCCTTTCCTGGCGGCTAGCGTCAAATGCTGTTTTTATATCGGCTGCATCTCGCAGCGAGATGCGCATAGTGCCTTCATCGGCCGCTCAATGCAGGCAACGCTGGTCTCCGACAGCTTTGTTCTCGCCAGAGGATCGCCGACAAAGGCGCCGAGTTGCTCGGCAAGCTCGTCAGCCTCGGCCAGAAGAACCATGCTGACGACCTTGAGCTTGGCAGCGAGTCGGCGCGCCTTCGCATTCTTGCCGGCGAAGCCGCCGACGCCGGGGGAACTGTGCCGGCGCCACGCAACAGCATGTTTGCACTGATGTAAGGCCGCTGCGACACCAGCGACGGCTCTCCGCCGCCACCTCCGCATCTCGCTACCAGATGACACTAATACAAAGACTGCATTTGGCGCATCCGACGTGTAAGAGGATCGTGTCGCGCGAAGTGGTTAAGCTTGGCGGAACCGAATCGGTCGGAGCAATGAGCAAAGCGGCGGGCGCAGATGCGGATGTAGTTTCGCCGAAGACGTTTGCGCCGCTCAGGAATACGACATTTCGCTCAATCTGGTTTAGCCTCTCAAGTCTCTTCCCTTGGCTGGCTGATGCAGACCGTTGCTATCAGCTGGCTAATGGCAACGGTTCCGACCTCCGATCTGATGGTTGCGCTCGAGCAGGCTTCGTCTAACCTGCCCGCTTTCATTTTGTCCATTTTCGCTAGGGGTTCTCGCCGACAACTTCAGCCGTCGAAGAGTCATGTTCGCCGGCCGATGCCTAATGGTAATAGCATCCGCGATGCTACGGCTTCAGTGGTGCTGGGCTTTATCGCCCCGTGGATGATCTTCGGCTTCAGCTTCTTGATCGCAAGTGGTGCCGCGCTCAACGATACCGCCTGGCAGGCTTCTGTTGGCGATATTGTGGACCGACGCGAAGTTCCCGCTGCCGTCACCCTCCTCTCCATTGGCTTCAACACTGCACGGACCGTGGGACCGGCGCTCGCGGCATCATGATTGCGTCGTTCGGACTTATGACGGCTTTCGCTATGTTTACACTCACCTATATGATCCCTTTGGTCACCATATGGCGATGCAAATGGAAGGTTCGCTCCTCACTTCTCCCACGTGAGTCAATGAGGACGGCCATCTATGACAGGCTGCGCTTCACAGCGATGTCATCGGAAATCAAGACGGCGATCGCCCGCGGAACCTTCTTTGGCCTGTCGGGCATCGCCATACTCGCACTGCTGCCATTGGTTGTCCGCGATCAGCTGGGCGAAGGACCGCTCGCCTATGGCACCATCATCGCCGGCTTCGGCACAGGCGCCGTCATGGCTGGCGTCGCCAACAGCCTATTAAGACGGAGCTTGTCAGAAGAGCAACTAATGACGCTGGCATGCGTCGCCTGTGCGGCGTGCTCCCTTTTTCTGGCACTGCCTCTTCCATTGCGAGCGGCGTCCTGTTTCCCCTTCGCGAGGGTCGCGAGGCCGAGCCCGACCCTTTGGAGGAATTCGACGCGCCGGCAGTCGCCCTCAGTCTCAAGCCGAGAAGCGGCCCCATCGTGGTCAAAGTCGAGTACCTCATACTCGTGGAAAATCTAGAAGAATTCCTCGCCATGCGCGGGTGCCGGCATGTACAGAGTCGCGTTGGTGCTCGGCACTGGACTCTCCAGCGCAACCTTCAGGAGCCTGTGCTATGGACGGAGACATTCCGTACGCCGACCTGGACCGACTACCTTCGCCTGAATCATCGCCTTACCGAGGCCGACAAGGAACTGGACGAGAGAATCATCCTCCTCCACAAAGGAAAGCATTCTCCACGAATAACATTGTCAATCGAGCGCCCCACGAGTGCTCCACGCAAGCCTGAGTCATCAACGCCTTTTTTCCCCCGCCATTCAACGAAACGGCCAGCGTGCCACCGCAGGCTGAATGAAGATACATAAGAAGGCACGTCAACTGCTAACCACATCGGGCGGGCAACAAGCATCGCCGCCTTCGGGTATATGACAGACAGAATGTAGCGGACTTGAAAAATGAAAGGCGCTCACCCACCGCCAACATTTCTCGGCTGGTTCCCGGCATTCAAGGTCCTGCGGCTATACGCGAAGGCGGCAAGCCGCGTTGAAGTCGTCGATATTCAGTCGCATCGAAGGACAATGACGTGTTGCCCTGATGCCACTCTCTGCGAGGTTAGCTTGTTTCTCGGATGAGGAGACAGACAATGGTCTGCCCCCTGAAAGGTCCTCCCTGAGGTATGTGTCCATTCTTGAACTCGGCTCGACAATGATAGCGAACCCTGTTGACCGTCGCACTGTCAGTCTCGAATCAAGTGCTCTCCTACAGCAGATGCGATTATCGCCAATGCGTACTGGTAGCGCCCGAAGCGCGCGTTATCGGCAGCCGCCGAGGGCCGTGATGCGGCCGCGATCGAGCCTTGTAGTAACAGACGCGCTCTCCGGTGGTCGGGCCAGCACCTTACCCCTCTTCCCTATGGCCCCAAGGCAGAGCAATTGCCAATGCGGGACATCCCGCTTCTAAGTCTCCTGCAACATTATTGGAGGCCGCGACGGCCCTGCTCGTGACGATCAGGGGTGGTCGCCGCACACCAGCGGGATCATTGCCCCACAAGCGCATCCAGATTCCGGCCGGGCGTTCCGCTGTCAATATCAAAGTCGGCCGGCGGGCGCTAAAGTGTCGATCCTCACCTTGCCGCCAGGTGAGTTCGACCGATATGTTCCTGCTACAATGGTAAGCGGCCTATACTGTCGCATCCTCAACAGTCAGCGGGAGACAGGACGACCCTATGTTCGAGCTCCCTCCGTATGGACTCCTCTGAATATAACAAGGGCTTGTATTCGCCCCGTTGCCAATCGTGATTGAGGTCACGATAATGACTTGAGATCGGAACACCCGACTGACCTGGATTGTTAATAAAGAGACTGTCATCCCATGACCCAACGTCCATGATTATCCGCACTGACGGTCCTTCTGAAACAGAGAATTGGCCGCTTCGGTAACTCGAAAAATTGAGCGTTGAGCTACTTCCGCCGAGGGCTATGGCGCCCAACGACCATTGTTCAGACGTCAGTGCCTGCAGAGGGTGGCGCAAATCAAGCTTATGTATACTGCCCCATGCC
>NZ_RZRP01000676.1:0-3509 GCF_003997795.1 Mesorhizobium sp. M7A.F.Ca.US.005.03.2.1
CTGTCGGCCGAGACGTTGACGATATACGGCTTCGGCTTGACTTGGCGGAGCAACGCATCAAGCACGTCGTCATTGCGCTCATTGCCGAAGAAGTCGCGCAACGCGTCGATCACGGTATCGCCGATACCGTTGACCGAGGGGAAGACACTGTGCGGATCTTCCGCTGCCGCTGTTTCCTTGCCCACGCGGATCAGTTCCTCGATGGTCGAGAAGGTGCGGGCAAGCACAGCCGCCGTCGTTTCGCCGATATGGCGGATGCCGAGCGCGAAGATGAAACGGTCGAGTTCCGGCTCGCGGCGTGAGTCGATGGCCGCGAACAGCTTGTCGAGGCCCTCATAATTGCGGTCCTCGACGCTGCGCACGTTCTTGCGCGTCTTGCCCGATGCGGCCTCGCGCTGCCTCGCCTGTTCCTCGCGCCGTTCCGCCAGCGCCCTGGTGACAGCCGGACGGCGATCCCTGAGCGTGAAGATATCGGCGGCGGTCCTGATCAATCCCGCGTTGAAGAACGTGTCTATGTTCTCCGCGCCGAGGCCTTCGATGTCCAGGGCACCGCGCGACACGAAGTGGCGCAATCCTTCCACCGCCTGCGCCGGGCAGATCAGCTCGCCGGTGCAGCGGCGGCGGGAATCCTCCTTGCCGGTCTTCTCGTTGATCTCGCGCGTCGCCGGCGAGCCGCAGATCGGACAGGTGTGCGGGAATTCGTACGGCACGGCATCGGCCGGCCGCTTGTCGATGACGACGCTGACGATCTGCGGAATGACATCGCCTGCCCGCTGGATCACGACCGTATCGCCGATGCGCACGTCGATGCCGTCGCGGATCGGCTGGCCGGTCGAGTCCAGGCCCTTGATGTAATCCTCATTGTGCAGCGTGACGTTCTCGACCACGACGCCGCCGACCGTGACCGGCGCCAGCCGCGCGACCGGCGCCAGCGTACCGGTACGGCCGACCTGGATGTCGATCTTCTGAACGGTCGTCATCGCCTGTTCGGCCGGAAATTTATGCGCGATCGCCCAGCGCGGTTCGCCGGTGACGAAGCCCCAGCGGCGTTGCAACTCCAGCTGGTCGACCTTGTAGACGACGCCGTCGATATCGTAGCCGAGCGCGGAGCGCTGCTCCTCGATCCGATGATAATGCGCGATCAACTCCTTGGCCGATTTCGCCCGCACCATCAGCGGACTGATCTTGAACCCCCACTCGGCGAATTTCTGCACCGAATCATACTGGGTCGGAGCCGGATCCGCTGTCGTGTAACCCCAGGCATAGGCGAAGAATTTGAGGTTTCGGCTGGCGGTGACGGACGGATCCTTCTGGCGCAGCGACCCGGCCGCCGTGTTGCGCGGATTGACGTAGTCCTGGCCGCCGACGGCGGCCGAGCGCTGCTTCAGCGCCTCGAATTCCGCATAGGTCATGTAGACCTCGCCGCGTATCTCGATGGTTTCGGGCCAGCCCGAGCCTTTCAGCTTTGCAGGGATGTCGGCGATGGTCTTCAAATTGGCGGTGATGTCTTCGCCGACGGCGCCGTTGCCACGCGTTGCGCCCTGCACGAACACACCGTTTTCGTAACGCAGCGAAGCCGATAGCCCGTCGATCTTCGGTTCGGCCGTGAACGCAATGTCGAGTTCCTTGTCGCGATCGAAGAACCGCCGCCCGCGTTCGATGAAATCCGTGACATCATCGTCGGTATAGGCCTTGGCAAGGCTGAGCATCGGCACGGCATGGCGCACCTTGGTAAAGCCTTCCGCGGGCGCTGCTCCGACCCTGAGCGATGGCGAATCCTCGCGCACCAGCGCCGGAAAGCGCTCCTCGATGGCAAGGTTGCGCCGCGCCAGCGCATCATACTCGGCATCGGTGATAACAGGCGCATCTTCGGTATGGTAGCGCCGGTCGTGCTCGGCGATCTCTTCCGCCAGCCGCTTCAGCTCGGCTTCGGCCTCGCTCTCACTGAGCGAATCGACAGGTTTTTCAGCCATGCTTTCCTTCCCCGGACGGTGGCCCGCCACAATAGATCAGGATTTTGGGAAAATCATTCCTGAACAGCAGGATGGAGCCATATCCTGACTCGATCCCTGACACCTGTTGTTCTTATGCGGCCGTGGTGTTTTCACGCAGCAATCGCTCGGCGGCGGCGCGCGCCTCGTCGGTGATGGTGGCGCCGGCCAGCATGCGCGCGATCTCTTCCTGCCGCGCCGGCCGGTCCATCTCGGCAATGCCGGTGGCGACACGGTCGGTGGTGCCGGATTTGGAGATCAGGAAATGCGTCGCCGCGCGTGCCGCGACCTGTGGCGCATGCGTCACCGAGAGCACCTGGACGCGCTTCGACAGCCGCGCCAGCCGCTGGCCGATCGCGTCGGCGACAGCGCCGCCCACCCCAGTATCGATTTCATCGAAAACCAGCGTCGGCGCCGAGCCGCGGTCGGCCAGCGCGACCTTCAACGCCAGAAGGAAGCGCGAAAGTTCGCCGCCGGACGCCACTTTCATCATCGGCCCGGGCCGCGTGCCTGGATTGGTGCGCACCCAGAATTCGATCTGGTCGATGCCCTCTTCCATGCGGCTCTCGGCCTCGCTCTTCATTTCCACGATAAAGGCGGCGCGTTCGAGCTTGAGCGCCGGCAATTCCGCCATGACCGCCTTGGTCAAGCCGACCGCCGCCGCATGACGAAGCGAGGACAGCTGCGCGGCGGCAATGTCGTAGGTCTCGCGTGCCGCGGCGGCCTGCTTTTCCAGCCCGTGCAGGCGCTCCTCGCCGGCATCGAGATCGGCAAGATCGGCCGACATCGTGTCGCGAAGCTGCGCCAGATCGTCGACGGCGACGCTGTGCTTGCGCGAGGCCGCGCGCAGCGAAAACAGCCGCTCCTCCGCCTTCTCCAACCGCTGCGGATCATATTCGGTGGCGCGCAGTGCTGCCTCGACCCCCGATTGCGCCGCGTCAAGCGACAACATCGCCTCGTCGAGCGACTTGACGACGTCGTCGAGCAGGCCGGGCGCCTCGGTCACCTTGCGCTGCAGCCGCCGCAGCAGGCTGGCCAGTTGCGGCAAGGGCGAGGACGGGCCGGACAGCACATCCTGCGCGTCATGGATTTCGGACGCGATCTTCTCGGCCCGCATCATCGACGCGCGCAGTTCGGCAAGATCGGTCTCCTCACCCGGCTGCGGATCGAGCTTGGTCAATTCCGCCACCGCCGCACGCAGATAGTCGGCCTCGCGCGCGGCCGCCGCCACCTTGGCACGGTGGCGCGACAGTTCCTGCTCGCAGGCGCGCCAATGCCGCCATGCCTCGCCAGTTGAGCGAACGGCGCCGAGATGGCCGCCAAAAGCGTCGAGCACCTCGCGGTGAGCGCCGGGATCGACCAGAGCGCGTTCGTCATGCTGGCCGTGGATTTCGACCAGCGCGCGCCCGACATCGCGCATCAAGGTGACGCTCGAAGGCTGGTCGTTGACGAAGACACGGGTGCGGCCGTCCGCGGTCTGCAGGCGGCGAAGGATGATGTCGCCGTCATCCTCGATCG
>NZ_RZRP01000677.1:0-3506 GCF_003997795.1 Mesorhizobium sp. M7A.F.Ca.US.005.03.2.1
GCTTTTCGACCATGCTGATCCACCGCAACCCCGATTACATCGAAGCGGCCGGACGCGCCGCGGCGACGCTGGTGCGGGCGCGACTTTCAGGCAGCCAGGTCTAAAGCGCGACGCGCTTTAAGCCTTTGGTTTTATGCATGTCGTTGCCCTAAAACCGGGGCCACTTTTGGGGCAACGACATGCATTAGAAACCGAAAGCCAGCCATGCGGTGCCGGCGGCCAGCGTTATCAGCGTCAAAGGCAAGCCGACCTTGAAAAAAGCGCCGAACGACAGCGTCGTGCCGGCGGCGCGTGCCTGTTCGGCGACGATCAGGTTGGCGACCGAACCCAGCAGCGTGAAATTGCCGGCCAGCGTCGAGCTCATGGCGACGACCAGCCAGGCGCGCTCGGGGTTTTCGAGGCCGGGTATGAAGGGCCGCAGCGCCAGCACGGCCGGAACATTGCTCATGATGTTGGAAAGCACCGCGGTGAAGCCGGACAAGCGCCAGACGTCGTCCAGCCCGAGATTCCTGGCCGAAGCGATCATGTCGGGCGAAAGAAGCGTCTTTTCGGCGCCGGCGACGACAACGAACAGACCGGCGAACATGAACAGCAGCGGACCGTCGATCTCGCGGTAGATGCGCTCCGGCTTAATGGCCCGGGTAAGCAAGAGGATGGCGCCGCCGATGAGTGCGGCCTTGGCGACGGGCACGCCGGCGAAGAAGGCAATTGCCAGCCCGATGCAGACCACCACCGCCTTCAGCACCTGCCCCTTGTGCATGCGGCCCCGCGAGACCTCGGGCGTCAATTGGACGGTGCGGGCGAATTCGGCCCGGAAGACAATGCGGATGATGACAACGACCGCGACGAGGCCGAACAAAGCGACCGGAGCCAGCGCTGCCGAAAAGGCCGGATAGGAAATGCCCGACAGCGCGCCGATGACCATGTTTTGGGGATTGCCGGTGATGGTTGCGACGCTGCCGCAATTCGACGCGGTGGCGGTGGCGATCAGATAGGGGATCGGGTTGCGCTTGATCACACGGGTGACGTGGACGACGATCGGCGCCATGACGAGACAGATGGCGTCGTTGACCAGGAAGGCCGACAACACGCCGGTCAGCAGCGTCACCATCACCAAGAGCATGAAGGGCGCATGCGCGTGCTCGATGGCGACGGCGCCAAGGCCACGAAAGGCGCCCGACACTTTTAAATGCGCCACCACGATCATCATGCCGAGCAGAAGCGTGATGGTGTCGAAATTGATCGCCCGGTACGCATCCTCCATGCTGAGCGCGCCGATGGCGATCATCGCGGCCCCGCCGAGAAGCGCGATCCCTGCCCGGTCGAGGCGCAGGCCGGGGATGCGGCCAATGGCGACACCGGCGTAAGTCAGGATCAGGATCAGCAGTGCCGCCGCGCCCATCAATGTCATCGATAAGAAGTCCTGCCCAGTCTGTGGCACGCCGCTGGCTGTCGGCCCCATTCGTCCGCTTTGCGTGCCTGCTTTAGCGCGATGTCGAGATCGATGACAGCGGGCATGTTGTTGCGCCAAGGATGTCCCATGGCCCAAGGGATGACGTGCAGCTAGCGCAGGTAGAAATCCAGCCTCTGTCGCAAAGCTTGGGAAGAATAGATCTGCTCGACGGTCTGTCGTGCCTTGAGGCCCACTGCCGCCCGCAGCGCCGGGTCGGCTTTGAGATCGGCGAGGATGCGCGCCGCCTGCTGCGTCGTTTCGAACAAGAAACCGTTTTCGCCATGCCTGATATGGTCGGAATAACCGCCATATGAATGGCAGACCACGGGCAACCCGCAGGCCATCGCCTCGAACACCACGCGACCGAAGGTTTCCATATGCCAACCGGTGCGATAATAAAACACGTCGAGCGTCTGCAGAAACTCTTCGGCGGAAAATTGGCCGGGTGGGAACAGTTCGAGTTGCGGATGCGGCATGAGGCTGTCCTTGAGCCCTATCCCTCCCTGAATCCGCAAGGCAGTACCTTCGGCCAGCAATGTCTCGTAGAGGGGTATGTCATCGGGATGATGTTTGCCCGGCCCATCGCGGCTCAAGCGTCCGACGGTGAAGGGACGATCCGAACCCAGACGCCGTGGTGAAAAACGTTCGATATCGATCGGAGACGGATGCACGGTGCCATCGACTTGGAGCATCCGTCTCTGAAAATCGGAAATCAGCACCAGTTCGGCGTCGGGCCAGTTCAGCATGCGGGGCATGCGTCTCGTCAGCGAGATGATTTTCGGGTGAAAGGTATTGAAGACATAGATCAGCCGGCGCGGCCGCGGGATCAGGTAAGGCCATATCTTGTTGCGCCAATGAGAGCCGAGAAAGACGTAGGTACCGCCATTCGGTACATCCCACTTCGACAGCGAGACGCGGCGAATCGGGAAATTCCGCATCAACTCGCCGGACACGCTGGAGGAGGTTGCCCACAGATGCACCTCGGAATCGACACTCAACAGCCGGTACAGTTCCAGAGCTTCAAGGTCACTGCCACCGAAGGGGTCCTGAAAGCCGTTGAACAAATGGATCATAATAGCTGTGTTTACCTGACCGTTTCCGCATATGTTCGCCAGCATCAAAAATTATGATCGCTGTCGGCCGGAACGCTTGGAAACTCAGAGTCAAAACCGTTTCTGCCGACAACGAAACATCGCCAACGCGGGGGGAGTATACCGGCAAGCGGTTGCAGTCCATGGCCCATCGAGCCGGCATGCTGTCCGTAAGGATCGGATTCCTCGCGGCTGATTATAAGTATTTGGAAACATAGAAGGAGCGTCTGTTTCGAGAGCTTCCCGATCAGCCTTCTGCAAGTTTCGCCCGTCAATGCACGGTGGCGACGCCGGGCGCAGGCGCCGGAGACGTTCCGGCCGGATCGAAGCTGACTTGATCGCGTCCGTTCGACTTGGCCGTGTAAAGCCTTCTGTCGGCAGCGGAGAAGATTTCCTCATATGTGATCGGGCCGGTAAAGCTTGTGCCGCCGATGCTGACGGAAAGCGGACAAGGCCTGCCGCCGGGTGAGAATTCCATCTCCCTGATACGCCGGCGGATGCTTTCGGCAACCACCCAGGATTGCGAGGGATCCACGCCGGGCAGAAACACGCCGAATTCTTCGCCGCCGATGCGGCCGACGATATCGCTGCCACGCAGTTGCCCCTTGATCGCCTGCGCTATCAGTTTGAGCGCCTGATCGCCGCAATCGTGGCCCAGGCGGTCATTGATCGACTTGAAGTGGTCGGCGTCGATGATCAGCAACGCCCCCGAACGGGTCTGCTCCTGCTTGCGGGTCTGCTCGAGATAGGCTTCGACCAGCATCGAGAAGGCGCCACGGTTCAGCACCGCCGTCAGGCTGTCGGTCGCGGCGATGACGCTGAGATCGCGCTGCGCGATGGCCAGCTGGCGAATCTTCCACATCAGGAAAAACAGAAACGAGCCGCCCAGCACCAAAGGCAGCATCAGGTCGGTCATCTGCGCCCGCCACACGGCCTCGGGCGAAAGATAGGGAAAATTGAAG
>NZ_RZRP01000678.1:0-3502 GCF_003997795.1 Mesorhizobium sp. M7A.F.Ca.US.005.03.2.1
TTGCCTACATCCCGGTCCGGCTTGGCGCCGAGGGTTTCGATCCGACCTGGGCCGGGCTGATCATCACCGGGCTTTCGGCCGGCGGGCTCGCCGGCTGCATCTTGACCGGACCGCTGGTGCGAAGGGTCGGCCATGCCCGCGCCTTCATGGTGCTGTCGGCGCTGATCGCGCTGGCCAACGCCGCTGTCGGCGCCGGGGTCCTTCCGCTGCTGTGGATAGCCGCCCGCGCGCTCTACGGCTTTGCCATATGCGGCCTGTTCATCGTCGCGCAGAGCTGGCTGAACGATGCGGTTGCCAACGCCATCCGCGGCCGGGTGATGGCTTTCTTCTACGTTGCCTATGTCGCCGGGCTCGGCGTCGGCTACGCGACGCTAGCGCTGGTCGATATCAGGACAGCGGATGCGCCGCTGATCGGCATCGTCTTCACCGCGCTGTCGATCCTCCCTGTCGGGATGACCAAACTTGCCCAGCCGCCGGCGCCGCAGGCGGCCTCGGTGGCGCTGCGCCGTGCCTGGCGGGTTTCACCGGTCGGCGTCGCCGGCATGCTTGCCGTCGGCGGCCTGTCGATGTCGATTGCTGGCTTCGCACCGATCCACGCCACGGCCAAGGGCTACAGCCAGGCCGACGTGGCGCTGCTGCTTTCGGCGATGCCTCTCGGCACGCTGATCCTGCAGATCCCGCTTGGCTGGATTTCCGACCGAACCGACCGCCGCTATGTGCTGATCGCCGCATCCGCGCTCGCCATGGTCGCCGGCCTGTTTGCACTCGGGTTCGATGGCGGCGCGCTGGCCGCGTTGGTTGTGATCTATATCGTGTGGGACGGCGCTTCGGAATCGATCTATTCGCTGGCCAGTGCGCACGCCGCCGACCGCGCCGGCAAGGACGACATGGTGGCGCTGTCCAGTTCGCTTTTGTTTGCCTGGTCGCTGTCGGGCTTCGTCGTGCCCGGCATCGTGACGGCGCTGTCGGCCGTCTTCGGAACGCAGGCTTTCATCTATGTGGCTGTTCTCATCGCCGCAGCCTTCTGCCTGTTCGTGCTTTTGCGTGTGTTCACGACGCGTGCGGTCCCGGTCGGCGAAACCGGCAGTTTCGCACCGATGACGGCGCAGGCGCCGTTGCCGGTCGAACTCGCCTTCGCACCGGACGATGAGGGCCGGCACTGAGCCACCCGACTATTGTCGACGGGCTTCCGGCGACGGGGCTTCCGGTGGCGGCAGCGGGATCGATATGCCTTCGCTATCGAATTCCTGTTTGGCGCGCTTGGTGAGATCGGTCTGGGTGGCGAAGAAGTCGGCCGACGATGTCCAGTAGCGCAAGGCAATCGAAACAGTGCTGTCGCCCAATGTCGCGACGAAAGCGATCGGTGCCGGCTCACGCTTGACCCGCCGTTCGGCGGCGGCAATGGCAAGCAAGGTCTTTTGGGCCCTGTCGATGTCGTTCCAGGAGCCGATGCTGAGCGTGATGTCGCTACGGCGCACGCCATTGCGCGAAAAGTTGCGCACCGGCTGGTTCCACAGCGTCGAGTTGGGCGCCAATATGTAGACCCCGTCGGCCGTCCTGAGCTTGGTTGCGAACAGGCCGATCTCCTCGATCGTACCGGCAATCGAACCGACCTCGACGGACTCGCCGATGCGAAACGGCCGCAGCGCCAGAAGCATGATGCCGGCCGCGATGTTCTGCAGCGTGCCTTGCAACGCCAGGCCGATGGCGAGGCCAATGGCACCGATCGCGGCAATGATCGAGGCCGTCTGCACGCCGAACTGGCCGAGCACCATGATGGTGACGAGGATCAGGATGGCATAGCGGACGATCTTGGAGAAGAAATGCCGCAACGTCGCGTCGAAACCATGGATATGGCCGAGACCGGCGAAGATCGAACGTTCGGCAAGGCCGGCGACGATATAGCCGACGATCAAGAGGATAACGGCACCGATGGCCGAGAAGGAGTAGGAAACAATCAGCGTGCTCAGTTGGGCGAGGCCAGCCTGGACGCTGAGGAAGGCGTTTTGCGGGTCGATCGGCATGGGGGAAATCCGGTTGGTCGGTGAGCCGATAACCCATGCCGACGGCGAGGGTTCCGATCTTTTCCGGTGTGCGGCGGAACCACAGGAGCGACAATACGTTCGTGCGAGGCAGGGTCCCGTCTTGAAACTGTCAGGGAACTCTGCCTATCTAAGTGGTGTCACCTGCTTCAAGGGGTGATTTGGTTGTTCTTGCTGCGAAAGGAAATACACTGAGAACAGCACTGCGGAAGAAGGCCGATATCATGCCTTCGCCGGCCAGGATCAGCGTAGACGACGCCGTGTCCCGCGCCATCAAGACAGTCCTTGCCAGTCTGGAAGACTCCAAGGCCGAAAATATTGTCTCCATCGACATCCAGGGGAAATCGAGCCTCGGCGACTATATGGTCGTCGCTTCGGGCCGATCGCACCGTCATGTCGCGGCTGTCGCCGATCATCTTCTCAAAGCGATCAAGGATGCCGGTCTCGGCACCGCGCGCGTCGAGGGGCTGTCCGGCGCCGACTGGGTCCTGATCGATTCTGGCGACATCATCGTCCATGTCTTCCGCCCCGAAGTCCGCGAATTCTACAATCTCGAAAAGATGTGGCAGGCGCCGGACCTCGAGGAAGAAACGCTCCACTAAGTCGTTCGCGCGGCTTACAAGGCAAGGATGAAGATATCAGTTCATGCCGTGGGCCGGATGAAAGCCGGCCCCGAGAAGCTGCTGGCCGACCGCTATTTCGAGCGCTTCGCCAAGAGCGGCCCGGCGGTGGGGCTTGAATTTGGCGGCATTGCCGAAATAGCCGAGGGGCGCGGCCAGACCGCCAACGAGCGCCGGCGTGAGGAAGGCCAGAAACTGCAGACGCAGTTGCAGCCCGGCACCGCGCTGATCCTGCTCGACGAACGCGGCAAAAGCTTTTCCTCGGAAGATTTCGCCGGGCGCCTCGGCCTGTTGCGTGACGGTGGCCGCAAGGCGCTGATCATCGCCATCGGCGGCGCCGACGGCCACGATCAGTCGCTGCGCGACCAGGCCGAACTGGTGATGTCGTTCGGATTGCTGACATGGCCGCATCAACTGGTGCGCGTGATGCTGGGAGAGCAGCTTTATCGTGTGGCCACCATCCTTTCGGGACATCCCTACCATCGCTCGTAAGCCGGTGAATTGGTGCGACACACCCGGATTTCCGCCCCAATGCCAACGTAACATTGCATCGAGTGGGCGGTTTCGAACATGGTTGATTGTTCGTTAACGAAGCCACGCATAGAGTCGGGCTTCAATGTCTGAAGACAGAAAATCAAGAACGGGCTCATGGTGCGCGCGCTGCGGCATCGCGGCGGCGGTGCTTGTGCTGTCGCTGCATGTGGGGCGGGCGGAAAACACGCTCGACATGGCTCCCGATCCGGACCAGAGCCGGGCCGAATATGAACGGGTCTCGAAGGAGATCTCGCTGTCGTCGGAACGATTGGCCAAGCTCTCCGCCGACATCGCGACGATCAAGAA
>NZ_RZRP01000679.1:0-3498 GCF_003997795.1 Mesorhizobium sp. M7A.F.Ca.US.005.03.2.1
GACGCCCCCATGAACCGCGCCCTCACCCTTCTCCGCTGCCGACGAGGCGGCGGCAGAGAAGGGTGAGGGCGCGGTTCATGGGGGCGTCGATGGGTTGGCGATACGTTGATTAGGACCGCGCCTAGGCACCCTCCTCTGTCCTGCCGGACATCTCCCCCTCAAGGGGGGAGATCGGCTGTCTCTTTTGGCTTCGCCAATCTCCAACGTTGAAGAATTCGCGGGACAGACAAGCGGCCAATCTCCCCCCTTGGGGGGGAGATGTCCGGTAGGACAGAGGGGGGCCTCGTAGAACTCAAAGCCTACGATGATTTCGCGAATTTTCATCCGCGCAATTCTGTCACGATTCCAAATACGTGTCCGCCCAGTTCGACACCGCCCAGCGCGGGTTGTTGGCGATGTTGCCGACGGTGTCTCGCGCGACGCTGATGAAACTCCATTCGGCGACGTTGATCAGCGGCAGGTCGGCAGCCACCGCCTTCTGGAACTCCTTGTAGAGGTCGGTGCGGGCTGATGCGTCGAGCGTCTCCGATGCCTTGGCGATGAGCGCATCGAGCGCATCGTTCTTGTAGCCGCCCTGGTTGGAGAACGGCACGCCGTCGGGAATGCCGCTCTGCACCAGGATGGTGGTCGAGATCGCCGGATCGCCGCGGAACACCGGCGGACCGACCGCGAGATCGAAGGCGTGGTCGGTGTAGACCGCCTTGATGTGCGCGGCCGAGTCGTTGTTGACCAGCTCAGCGTCGATGCCGATGGCGGCGAGCGCCTGGCGCAGATAGTCGCCGAACTGTTTTGTCTCGTTGAAATAGGGCGCAGGCAGCAGTTTCAGCGTGAAGCGCTTGCCGTCCGGGCCTTTCTTGTAGCCGGCTTCGTCGAGCAGCGCGTTGGCCTTGGCGACGTCGAAGGCATAGGTCGGCACATCGGCGGTGTAGAATTGTGGATCGTTCTTCGGCACCGGGCCGGTGGCTGTCGCGGCATAGCCGAGGAACACCGTCTTGACGACGAAATCCTTGTCGATGGCATGCGCGATCGCCTGGCGCACTTTGACATCGGCCAGTTCCTTGCGGCGATGGTTGATCTCGACGACGAGCTGATAGGTCAGCCCTTCGTAACCCTTGGTGATCACTTTCAGGCCCGGCACTTTCGAGATGCGGTCGAGGTCGGCCAGCGGCACGGCGGAAAAGGCCGCCAGCTGGATCTCTCCGGCCTCCAGCGCGCTCGCCGCGGACGTGCGATCCGGCAGCACCTGATAGATGATCTCGTCGAGATAGGGCTCGTCCTTGCCCCAGTAGTCGGTGTTTTTGGTCAGCCGGTAATATTGGCCGGCCTTGTACTCTGCGAATTTGAACGGCCCGGTGCCGATGGGCGCGTTGTTGGCCGGGTTGTCCTCGATCTTGCCGACCTCGTAGATGTGCTTCGGCACCACGCTGCTCAGCGCCGGCAGCGCGTTGCGGATCAACTGGAACGGCGTCGGCTTGGCGAATTTGAACACGGCGGTGAGATCGTCAGGGGTGTCGACGCTGGCCAGATCCTTGAACACGGTGCGGCCGAGATTTTGCAGCGGCTTCCAGATTTGCAGCGCCGAGAAGGCGACGTCGGCCGAGGTGAACGGTTTGCCGTCATGCCATTTGACGCCGTCGCGCAGTTTGAACGTCACCGAGAGCCCATCGGCGGCACCCTCCCAGCTCAGCGCCAGCCTTGGCGCGAGTCCGTCCTTGCCGTCGTAGGAGGCTTCGGCCAGCGTTTCGACGATCTTGCTGGAGATGAAGAAGACGCCGTTGGAAGCGACGATCGCCGGGTTGAGGTTGCGCGGTTCGGAATCGGCGGCAAGCACAAGCCGCCCGCCCTTCTTCGGCGTCTGCGCCCAGCCCGGTGTCGGGATGGCGGTGGAGGCCAGCAGCATTGCCGAGCCGGAAAGCATCGTGCGCCTGGAAATCGTGAAACCTGACATGATCGAACTCCGTCCCCTCCGCGACCCGGTTGGGCGCGCCAATACCCCTCGAACGCCGGCAAGCCCGCCAGCATCCTTGCGGCGGCGATTATGAGCCTTGCCGAGGGTTTCGCCAGAGACGGAATTGGCGCATCCTCGCTTGGCTTTGAAATTTTCGTCCGCTGGACCAGTTTGGAATATGCGCTTCTATCGCGTCAATCTGGTAGGACCAAATTGATGGGATATGCGACGGACAAAGGTATGATGACATGGAACGGTGCTGTTTGCCCTATTTCTGGCTGGACCAGAACGGGCAAAATGGTGCAGATTTGAGTCATGGCCAGGGGATCGCGAGCGGAACGGCCGGCGGTCCCAGGCAATTCAGGGAGAGAGAGATGAACATTGCTCCGGGCAAGAATGCCGTCGGCAATATCCCGTTCGACCAGGCAAGGGTCGACCGGCTGATGGAGGAGGCCGGCATCGATGTGCTGCTCGCCACCTCCAAGCACAACACGCAATACCTGCTGGGCGGTTACAAGTTCATCTTCTTCGCCGCCATGGATGCGATCGGCCACAGCCGGTACCTGCCGATCGTCGTGTACGAAAAGGGCGGGCCGGACCATGCCGCCTATATCGGCAACCGCATGGAGGGCGGCGAGCACCAGAACAATCCGTTCTGGACGCCGACGCTGCACGCCGCCTGCTGGGGCACGCTCGACGCCGCCAACCTTGCGGTCGAGCACCTGCAGAAGATCGGCAAGGCCGGCGCGCGCATCGGCATCGAGCCTGGCTTCCTGCCATCGGACGCCTATACGCTGATCCGCAAGGCGTTGCCGGATGCCAGGCTGATCGATGCGACCGACATGCTGGAGCGTATGCGCGCCATCAAGACCTATGCGGAGCTGGAGAAGCTGCGCACGGCCTCCGAACTGATCACCGATTCCATGCTGGCGACCATTGCCTGGGCGCGTGAAGGCACGACTAAAAGCGAGATCATCGAGCAGCTGCGGCGCGAGGAAACCAATCGCGGCATCCATTTCGAATATTGCCTGCTGACGCTGGGTGCCAGCCACAACCGCGCCGCTTCACCGCAGGCGTGGGAAAAAGGCGAGGTGCTGTCAATCGATTCCGGCGGCAATTATCACGGCTATATAGGGGACCTCTGCCGGATGGGCATTCTCGGCGAACCGGATGCCGAGCTCGAAGATCTGCTGGCCGAGGTCGAGACGGTGCAGCAGGCGGCCTTCTCAAAAGTCAAAGCGGGCACGCTGGGCGGCGACATGATTTCGCATGCCGAGGGCGTGCTGAAGGCTTCGAAGGTCGCGCCCTACACGGATTTCTTCGCCCATGGCATGGGGCTGATCACGCACGAGGCGCCGTTCCTGATGACCAACCACCCGGTGACCTATGAAGGCACCTATGCGGCCAAGCCGCTGGAGAAGAACATGGTGCTTTCGGTGGAGACGACCATGCTCCACCCGACACGGGGCTTCATCAAGCTGGAAGACACGCTGGCGGTGACGGACGCTGGTTATGTGATGTTCGGTGATCGGGGCCGGGGGTGGAACAGG
>NZ_RZRP01000067.1:0-13521 GCF_003997795.1 Mesorhizobium sp. M7A.F.Ca.US.005.03.2.1
CGCCATGGCTGTGTGAGGTTCCCTTGAACGCCGTAAAGCATCCGATCAAGCGGTCGTTTGTATTCTTCCTTATTCCCGATTTCACCATGATCGCCTTTGCGACCGCGCTCGACCCACTGCGCTCGGCCAATCGCATGCTCGGCTACGAGGCCTATCGCTGGCGCCTCGCCAGCATCGACGGCAAGCCGGTGCGCGCCTCGAACGGAGTCGAGTGCGCGGTCAACACGTCGCTCGAGGATGAACGCAAGAAGATGGCAGGCCCCGATCGGCCGAACATGGCCATCGTCTGCAGCGGCATCAATGTCGAGCGCTACCAAAACAAGTCCGCCTTCGCCTGGCTGCGCGAGGAATACAATCGCGGCGTCGCCGTTGGCGGCCTGTGCACCGGCGCGCATATCCTCGCCGCCGCCGGCCTGTTGTCCAACAAGCGCTGTGCCATCCACTGGGAGAACCTGCCGGGCTTTTCCGAGGCGTTCCCGAAGGCCAATGTCTTTGCCGACCTCTTCGAGATCGACCAGAACATCTACACCTGCGCCGGTGGCACTGCCGCACTCGACATGATGCTGAAGCTGATCGGCGACGACTTTGACGAGAACCTCGTCAACCGCGTCTGCGAGCAGGTGCTGACCGACCGCGTGCGCAGCCCCACCGACCGCCAGCGCCTGCCGCTGCGCGCCCGCCTCGGCGTCCAGAACTCGAAAGTGCTGACCATCATCGAGTTGATGGAGGGCAATCTGTCGGAGCCGCTGTCACTGATCGAGATCGCCGATCATGTCGACCTGTCGCGCCGCCAGATCGAGCGGCTGTTCCGCACCGAGATGGGCCGCTCCCCCGCCCGCTATTATCTCGAAATCCGGCTCGACCGCGCTCGGCACCTGCTGATCCAGTCCTCGATGCCAGTGGTCGAGGTGGCGGTCGCCTGCGGCTTCGTCTCGGCCTCGCATTTCTCCAAATGCTACCGCGAACTCTACGCCCGCTCGCCGCAGCAGGAGCGCGTCGACCGCAAGCAGCTGCTGGCCGCCTGAGCAGAGGTGTCACGTGAGTACGAGAACGACTCGACCCGAAAGACTGGCCGACCGGCGCATCTTTCCTCTCGATGTCGAAAAATGGCTAGCGCTCAAGGCGGCTCTGGACGCCCCGAAACGTGATCTTCCTCGCCTCAAGCTGTTGAGCGAGCCAAGTATCTTTCCAGATGATCAGGCTGTGTCGGTCTGACTACGCCTGCGCCGTGCGCATCGCCTCGACCCGAATATCCTCGGTCAGCCGCGCTTTCAGCGCCGAGAATTCCGGGCTGGTCTTCAGCGTGTAATGGCGCGGATGCGGCAGGTCGATGGCGACATCCGACTTGATGCGGCCGGGCCGCGCCGTCATCACGATGACGCGCGAGGCCATGAAGATCGCCTCCTCGATGTCATGGGTGACGAACAGCACCGTCTTTTGGCGCCGTTCCCAGATGCCGAGCAGCAGTTCCTGCATCAGACCGCGCGTCTGGTTGTCGAGCGCGCCGAACGGCTCGTCCAGCAACAGGATCTCCGGATCGTTAGCCAGCGCCCGGGCGATCGCCGTGCGCTGCTGCATGCCGCCGGAGAGCTGCTTCGGCCAATGGTTCTCGAACCCTTTCAGGCCGACGAGATTGATGTAGGAAGCGACGACCCCGTCCCGCTCCTTTTCGGGCATTCCGCGTTCGCGCAAGCCGAAAGCGATGTTCTGCGCCACAGTCAGCCAGGGAAACAGCGTGTAGGACTGAAAGACCATGCCGCGATCCGGCCCCGGCCGGGTCACCGCCTTGCCGTCGAGCAGCACACGGCCCTCGCTCGATGCTTCCAGGCCCGCGACAATCCTGAGCAGTGTCGACTTCCCGCAGCCGGACGGCCCCAGAATAGTGATGAAGTCGTTGGCGGCGACCGCCAGGTCGATCGGCATCAGCGCCTTGACCGGCTGACCGCCGCGCACGCCGGCAAAGGTGCGCGAAACGCCCTCGATGAGAAGCTTGTTCACGCCAGGCTCCACGGAAAGAGCCAGCGGTTGAAGGCCTTGAAGGCGAAGTCGGACAACAGCCCGATCAGTCCGATGACGATGATGCCGAAGATGATCTGACCCGTCGCCAGCCGCGACTGACTGTTGATGATCATGTAGCCGATGCCGGATGACGAGCCGATCAGTTCCGCGACGATGACATAGGTCCAGGCCCAGCCGAGCACCAGCCGCAGCGTCTCGGCGATCTCCGGCGCATTGGCCGGCATGATCACCCGGTTGACGATGCCGCTGTTGGTGGAACCCAGCGTGTAGGCGGCCTCGACCAGATCGCGTCGTGTGCCGCCAACTTTGACCGCGATGATGAGGACGATCTGGAACACCGAGCCGACGAAGATGACCAGCAGTTTTTCCAGCTCGCCGATGCCGGCCCACAAGATGAGCAGTGGGATGAATGCCGACGCAGGCAAGTAGCGGGCGAAGGAGACAAAAGGCTCCAGAAACGCCTCCACCGGCTTCCAGGCGCCCATCGCGATGCCAAGCGGCACCGCGACGACCGAGGCAAGCAGGAAGCCGCCGAAGACGCGCCAGATGGTGATCAGAACGTCGAGCCAGAAACGGTCTTCGACCAAAAGCCGCCAGCCATCCCGCAGCATCGACAGCGGATCGGCGAGGAAGATGCGGTTGACGTGGCCGCCTAGCGTGATCCAAGCCCAGAAGGCCACGAAAAGCACGAAGAAGGAAATGCCGAGCACGGTTCGGATGCCCGGCGAGACGGGATGCAAGGGGCGCATCGTCAAATCGTCGCCATTTTCAAATGGTCCCCATGCTCAAATCGCGCTTTGTCCAAGAGAAGGCGGCAGCGCCAGGCGCCGCCGCTTGATGGTCAAAGGCCGAACGATCAGTTCGAAACCGCGCTGGTGTCAGCCAACGTGGTGACGTCGGGCGCTTCCTTGATCAGTCCCATCTGCAGCAGCAGTTCGCCGGCGGTCTTGGAAAAGTCCTGGAATTCCTTGGTGAAGAACTGTTTGTTCTCCGCCCGGTCGGCCCATTTCAGGTATTTCGCCGAATCCTCGAATTCCTTGGCCGACTGTTTCACGTCGGCACCCATGGTCTCGTAGGATTTCTGCGGATCGCTCTTGATCAGGTCGAGTGCATCAAAATAGCTGTCGGCCAGCGCCTTGGCGGCATCCGGATTGGTTTTCAGGAATTCGGGTGTGCAGCCCACCGTGTCGAGCACCATCGGGTAGTCGAGCGTCGTCGCCAGGATATGGCCCTGGTCCGACTTGTCGCGCACCGCCGAGATGAACGGCTCGTAGGTGACGGCGGCGTCGTTCTGCCCGGCGAGGAAAGCTTGCGCCGCCGCATCAGGCTCCAGATTGACGACGGTGACGTCCTTCGTCGATATGCCGTTCTTGTTCAGCACCCAGGCGAGCATGAAATAGGGCGACGTGCCCGGCGCCGATGACGCGACGTTCTTGCCCTTGAGATCGGCGACGGTCTTGATGTTGTTGCGGGCGACGATGCCGTCGGCGCCGTAGGATTTGTCGAGCTGGAAGATCTGCTTGGTGGTGACGCCGCTGGCGTTCCACACCAGCCAGGTCTCCACCGTGGTGGCCGCGCATTGCAGGTCGCCGCTGGCGATGGCGAGCGGCCGGCTCGCTTGCGGCACCTTTTTCAAGGTCACGTCGAGTCCGTGTTTCTCGAAGATGCCCGCCTGCTTCGCAAGCGTCAGCGGCGCGAAGCCTGTCCAGCCGCTGATGCCGATAGTGACCGAGGTGGCAGCCATCGCCGGTGCGGACAGGCCGGCGGCAAGTGTCAGAGTTGCGGTAAGAACGGCGATCCTGTTCATGTCGGTTCCCCTTTTGTTTTTGCTGGGGAATTGTCTCACAGACGCCAATCGGCTTGTCAATGAACAGCTTGGTGAGGCAACCGGCAGGCCCGGCTCTGCTGTCGGCCAATGGCTACCACCGCCAGAAATCCATCGTGGCTAATCCAAAATGGCCTCAATAATCGTCGCAGGTGCACTCCGCCGACGATATACGGTCATTCCAGTCGCTGCCGCCGAAATCGCGGATCCGGCGCCGGATCTCGATCGAGCGGCCACCCATCCGGGAGTCCTCATAGGCAATGAGTGCGCAACCCCGGCGCACAATCACCGACGACACACGGTCGTTCCAGAACTGGCCGCCGCGAAAGTTCACGGAATCGTCGGGGCCCATACCGATGGACCGACCGCGAAAATTCGCGTGCTCGAACATCATGCAGGCGGGCTCATCATTGTATTGGGCGCTGGCGGCGTCGGCAAAAAGCACGGACGCGACAGCAGTCAGGATGGCTAGACGTTTCATCTGATGTTTCCTCGGTTTTTGCCGCGGCCCCTCCGACTGGATAGCGCGGTCCGGCCAATTTGCCAATGCTTCGGTCGCCTAGCGGCTGTCAAACATCCAGCTGCGGTTGCGCCACATTTTCTCGCCGACCAGGCAGTCGGTGGCGGGCTTGTCCTGCGCCAATACCATCGGCGGATGCGTGGCTTCTTCTGCCGCCCATTGCGGCGAGGCCGGGCCGGCGAGTTCCAGCACCAGCTTGCGACGGATGGCTTCGGGAAACTGCGTCCAGTCATTGACTGGAATCATGAAGGCTCCGGGTCCGCCGATGACGCAGTCGCTGTAGTAGCGATCGAGATTGCTGACGTCGTAGGCGCCGGAAAAACCGCCTCGCGTCATCAGCGGCAGGCCGTTGATGACGATGCCTTGCTTGATCAGATCGTCGCGGGTCAGGTTGACCGGCGCGCCTTGATTGTTGGGGCCATCGCCCGAAATGTCGATGACCCGCTTCGTGCCCTGGTAGCCGCTTTCGGCGAACAGGTCATTGCCGAACTCCAGCGCTCCGGAGATCGAGGTGCGCCGCGCGCTGTTGGGCGGCTGAGCGGATAGTTGCGCAACCACCCGCTCGGCGTCGGTGCGGCTGGCGATCACCGTCCACGGCACGATGACGCGCTGCCAGTTGGTGCCGGCCCATTCGACATAGGTGACGGCGATCTTGCCATAAGCGCCATCGGCAATGGCCTGCAGCACATTGTCGTGCGTCAGTGCCGCGGCGTAGCCGTGACGCTGGATCTCGAGTTCGTCCGGAGACATCGACAGCGAGACATCGACGGCCAGCACCAGCTCGACATCGACGGGCTCGTCAGCTTGGGCCGCGGGCGTCAACCAGAGCGTCAGTGCGAACGCGGCGCAGCCTGAAAGGAAATGTCTTGCGCAGGCAAAAGCAGACATGCCGCGAAGGTAAGCGAAAACCGTCGGCTTAAAAAGAGAAAAGCCCGGCCGATGGCCAGGCTTTTGCCTTCATGCCCTTTGCGCCGGCTAGCAATCAGCTGCGCGGCTTCAAATTCTCCGGATCGTAGAGCGGCTTGTAGCCGACAGCCGCCACTTCGACCGGATATGTCTCACCGAAATACTCGATCGTGAGCTTGCGGCCTTCCTGGGCGTACGCCCACGGCAGATAGGCAAGACCGATATTCTTGCCGATGGTCGGGCCATAGGCCATCGAGGTGGTGAAGGACCGCCGGCCGAGTTCGTCGACCAGCGTCTCGCCGGTCTTCGGATCCATCACCGGCATGGTGCCGACGGGATAGCGGGCAACGCCTTTGGAATCGACATTCTCGGTCATCACCAGCGTGCACAGCATGGCCGGTTGGTGCTCGCGGGCGCGGTATTCGACGTGCTTCGCCTTGCCGCAGAAATCGTTCTCCTTGACCTTTGGACGAGCGAGATCCGCTTCGAGCAGATTGTACTCGGTCAGAAGGTCGGCGTTCTGCAGGCGCAGGCTCTTTTCCATGCGGCGCGTGTTGGCATAGGTCTCGACGCCGAAAGGCATCACGCCGGTCGAGCGCAGCGCGTCCCACACAGCGAGACCGTCCTCGTAGCGCATATGCAGTTCCCAGCCCTGCTCGCCGACATAGGAGATGCGGAAAGCGGTGACGTCCTTGCCGCCGATCCGGACCGGCTTGATCGCCGCGAATGGGAAGTTCTCAACAGAGAGCCCGTCCGGGTTTTCGACCACCTTCTGCAAGGTCGCCCGGGCGTTCGGCCCCCAGATGCCGATGGTCACATAGTTCTCGGTCACGTCGGTGATGGTGACGTCGAAACCTTTGTCCTGTGCCGTGCGGCGCATGTACTGGAAATCGCGCGGGGCAGCATCCGCGCCGTCGATCAAACGACAGCGGTCGGCCATGCGAATGACGGTAAAGTCGGCCCGCACCATGCCTTCCTCGTCGAGGAAGTGGGTGTAGATGCCCTTGCCGATGTTGTTGTCGCCGCCAATCTTGGCTGCGCACAACCATTCCAGCAGCGCGACATGGTCTGGACCTTCGATGTCGTACATGGCGAAATGCGACAGGTTGACGATGCCGCAATCCTCGCTCATGGCGAGATGTTCGGCATTGGAGACGCGCCAGAAATGGCGGTTGTCCCATTCGTTCTCACGCACCGGCACCCGGTTGCCGTATTTCTCCAGGAGATGCTCGTTGGCGGCATAGCCGTGGGCGCGCTCCCAGCCGCCGAGTTCCATGAAATAGCCGCCGAGTTCCTTCTCGCGTTCCCAGAACGGCGAGCGCCGGATATTGCGGGCCTTGGAGAACGGCTCGCGCGGATGCACCGCCGGATTGTAGACCTTCATCGCCGTCTCGGTGCAGCGGTCCCAGATGAACTGCTCCTTGGTCTGGTGCGGATAGAACCGTGCATAGTCGATGGCATGGTGATCGATTGCGGTGCGGCCGTCGGTCATCCAGTCGGCGATCAGCTTGCCCATGCCGGGACCATCCTTGACCCAGATGGCAACGGCATACCACAGACCCCGCACCTTCTGGCTTTCGCCCATCGACGGGCCGCCGTCCGCGGTTACCTGGAGAAGTCCATTGAACGAATGGCTCTCATTATAGCCGAGTTCGCCGAGGATCGGCGTCAGTTCCATGGCGCGTTCGAGCGGCGCCAGGATCTGTTCCATGTCGAGATCGCGTTGCGACGGCGAAAGCCGCGCCTGGTCCTTCTCCAGCAGGTCGCGCGGGTGGCAAAGGCGCGGATTGGTCTCTTCGTAATAACCCCATTCGATCTGCCCGCCCTCGGCGGTCTTGGGATCACCGGTGTCGCGCATATAGGCCGAGTTGCCCTGGTCGCGCAGCAGCGGCCAGCCGATCTCCTTGCCGGTGCCGGCGAACTCGTTGTAGGGGCCGAAGAAGGTCAGCGGATGGTCGATCGGCATGACCGGCAGGTCTTCGCCGACCATTTCCGCTATCAGCCGGCCCCAAATCCCGGCGCAGACGACGACATAGTCGGCCTCGATGGTGCCGCGGTCCGTTACCACGCCTGATATGCGGCCGTCCTTGACGACCAGCGACCGGGCCGATGTGTTGGCGAAGGATTTGAGCTTGCCCGACGCTTCCGCCTGGTCGACCAGCTTGCCGGCGACCGTCTGCGAACGCGGGATGACCAGACCGGCATCGGGATCCCAAAGACCACCTTGAACAATCGCTTCTTCGATGAGCGGAAATTTTTCCTTGATCTCGGCCGGCTCGATCAGGCGCGCGCGCGTGCCAAACGCCTTGGCCGAGGCGATCTTGCGCTTGATTTCTTCCATTCGGCTGTCGTCGCCGACACGCGCGACCTCGAGGCCGCCGATACGCGCGTAATGACCCATCTTCTCGTAGAAATCGATGGAGTAGAGCGTCGTCCAGCACGACAGGAAATCGTGGCTGGTGGTGTAGCAGAAGTCGGAGGCGTGCGCCGTCGAGCCGATATCGGTCGGGATACCTGATTTGTCGATGCCGACAATGTCATCCCAGCCGCGTTCGATCAGGTGATGGGCGATCGATGCGCCGACAATACCGCCCAGGCCGACGATGACGACCCTCGCCTTTTTCGGAAACTCTGCCATTGCCCGCGACTCCAAAGTGATAAAGCGGGCGGACTATAGGGCGGAGCGGCAGCACGATTGAAGCCTGTTTGCGACATTGGCAAAAAGCCGAGCGACCAGACGGCAGAATGCTTCACACCGGGCGCCTGGGGCGGTTCGCTTTCCGGTAGGCTAACTCAGGCGAAGGCCCAGATGTCCTCGGCCTGGAAACCGACCTGATAGCTACGCATCGAGATCAGCATTATTATAAAAGATCTTACTTATATACTTCGATGAAAGATAAATCTGTAAGTATATTAATTGTTGCAATCGTTATGAGATATGGCATACTAATAACTTAACGAATTAGAGCGCATGCTGGGCGGGAAAACGCGTGCTCAAAGGTCGATTTTCAATTGCGCTCCTCTTGGCTTTGGTCACCTGCGGGCACTCGCAATCCGCATCACTCGACACTGGAGACGAACGTTTTCTCTGGCTCACCTCTTCGTCGATCGATCGCGTTGCCGTGACATACTCGCAGGGAACGCTCTATGTCCCCTCAGATCTATTTCGGGAACGAAATCCGAAGGCAACCATGGATATCAAGCAAGTCGCGCTACGACTGAGCTATCCTGAACTGAAAGCTGGCCGCGGGCCAAACCCCCAGATCCGGGGGGAGGAGGATCTGCTGCCGCTTTCGGACGCACTCGGAGTGGCGGCCTCCGTTCCAGGCGGCCCACTAAAAATTCATATTCCGCAAAACCTCCTGCTTCCAATTATAAATGACCTCGATGCTGGTATTAAATTCGCCTCGTTTCGCGTAAAGGATAATGCTAAGGGGTATCTCTCTCACAATATCTACTATATTTCCGCGCCGGATCCTATGTACATTATGTGCACTGGATATTCTTCTGTATCATCGTGCATGATGAGCTTTGATAGGGCTGGATTGCGCTGGATGATCATGGCGCCTCGTAAATATCTTCGAGAGGACGTCTCTAGGTTTCACAAACGTCTTTCGGCGCTGATTGATTCATTTTCTGAAAAATAGGAGCGTATCATGCCAACTTCACAGCAGATAAACGATATTAACTCTGCATATGCGCTTACCATCTCGACGGGTGACGCGTCTCATTACTACGATGCGCTTTCCGCCGCTGGCATCTACTATGGAAGCATGGCACATGGTGTCGTGAACGCCGACTCGTTAATCGGAATTGTTGCTAACAACTATGCCAAGAACAAAATAGATGGCGATTTCGCGTCAGGACTCTTTGACCAACGTCGCGATGCGCTCATGCTGGAACTCGCTACGCGTGACTACGCTCTTCGGTCAACACAAACTGATTGGAACCTTACGGGGCGGCAAATTTCCGACTATCATGATGCAGCATACCAAACTGTTTTCCCCGAGCTCTCAGGCGCGGCGGAAGGGTGGACACCCTACTACGAGGTTCGAGCTCTCAACGACTATGATTTCTGGCTGGTCACGTCGAGTGCGGATCTGTCTCAGTATCTATCCTACTTTAGAATGAATATTCCGCTGACAGTCGGCGATGCTACGGCGAAAAACTATGCGCTCCAATGGTTCCAGGATATGGATCCATTTGTGTTTAATCTATCTCAGATGAAATTTATTATCGGGGACGATGTTCTCGCCAAAAGCTTGCTCCAGTGGGCCGCTACCCATACGGGATTCTTGGATAGCAAGCAGTCATATCTGTTCGAGCAAAAACCGTATGCCCCAGCTAACGACACCGATGCGTCTGGTTTCCTTGGCAGGTTCATTCATGGTCTCCTGATTGAGGAGGCGGTTTCAGGAACCTCAAATATCCTGCATGTCAGCACTGACTACAAGGAGATATCGTTCGACCGGAGCGATCTCCCCACAACTCCCCATGGGACTGAGTTCGATCACGTGATCAACCAGACCATCGGCACCGCAAACGAGTTGACTCTTGCAGGGTACAATTCCGAGTGGATGCAATCGGATTCCTACAAACTGTCGAACCCTTACTATTGGGGGCTCGACCCGCATAACATCGTCAATATCAACGGCGCCACCTTCATAGCCGGAAATGCGGCAACATCGGCGAACAAGGATGGAAATCTGGTTGTCCTGCAGGGTGACGTTACCAGCTTCACCTTGAACAGCACCTCTCAGTTTATTCTTGTTGGGAATGAAAAGGACAACGAGATAACCTTGGTCAATCCGGATCAGGGATTTGTCTTTTCTGGCGCTGGAAATGACCACATCATAGTCTCGGGTGTTGCAGACAACAGCTGGGGTATAATCCTGCCGGTCATGATTGATACGGGCAGCGGGAACGACACGATCGAGTTCCAGGATTCGAGTCACTTTTTTGTCGGCTATGTCATGACGCCCGATGGCGGGCATGACGTCGCTGTTGGAAATCTAGAGAAGTATTGGCCATCAGATCCCGCTTCAGACTATTCTGCTCCCTTGAATAATTTCCTATTGTCTGGATTAAGCCTCACCGATCTGGATCTAGAGAAGACATTGGTCGCGCAGCGTACAACAACGATACATGCAAGTGAGCAATGGTATGAGATAGACTATGTTACGAACTGGTGGGATGTAAAATATACCCTCAGCGGCAATGACGGAGCCACTTCAATCGAAATTGGTACATATTCATTTAGCTCCAACAAGGCCTACTACATCAGTACCGATGTGCTTTATGGAGACTACACGGTAGACTTTGGTATGTCTTCAGAATGGACAGGGTCGGCGCATGTTATTAACGGGTACTTCGGCAGATCGCAGGTTTTTAATTCATTCTCGTTGGCTTATTTGGACGAAAATGACAACGCGCACAGCGTGGCAATGAACACCGTGTTTGATATGGGATTCGACCCAGCATGGCTTGTTGCCGCTTGAAGTATGTCTTGGGTGAGTCACCTCGGTCTGGATCAGTGGCAGTAACAAGCAATATGCTTGAGCTATGCATAGGATTTTGTGCTGAAGTAGGTGGAACGAGATCTCCATGACCCGATCCCCCGAGAAGATAGGTTCTGGGGGATTTGAAAGGTCACTTGTTGCGGCGAACAAGGCGGTAATCCTCGCAACAGCGGTGATAAGCGGCGTCATAAACGTATTGGCGCTAACTGCCCCCTTGTTCATGTTGCAGGTTTATGACCGTGTGCTTGCCAGCCACAGCGTCCCAACACTGGTCGGCCTCGGGATGCTTGCGTTCGGCCTATATGCCTTTCAATGCGGCCTTGACATCATTCGTGCCCGCGTTCTTCTACGCGTCGGTGAGCGGTTCGATCACCAGCTTTCCGGGCGCGTTCACGACGCAGTCGTCCGCCTTCCACTCGAAACTCGCATGCCCAGCGACGGATTGCAGCCGCTGCGCGATCTCGACAATGTACGCAATTTTCTCTCCGGACCCGGTCCGACCGCGTTTTTCGATTTACCTTGGATGCCCTTTTATCTCGGCCTGTGTTTTCTACTTCATTTCTGGCTTGGTATGACAGCAATGGTCGGCGCGATCTTGTTGGTCTCGCTTACCGTTATTACCGATGCGTCTTCCCGCAACCCAACTCGAGAGGCACTCCGGCATAACACGGTGCGCAATGCCTTGCTGGACGCGTCCCGTCGCAATGCCGAAGCTATACGTGCGATGGGGCTTAGCAATCGCATGACCGCGCGCTGGCGCCTTGCAAATTCGGACTACCTTGCGGCAAATCGCAGGGCCAGCGATGTTGTTAGCGGCCTAGGGGGCGTTGCAAAAACACTTCGTTTGGTTCTCCAGTCCGCAATCCTGGCAGTGGGTGCATGGCTCGCTATCGAGCAGCAGGTCACACCGGGGGTGATGATTGCCAGTTCCATCATAATGGGCCGCGCACTAGCGCCCGTCGAATTGGCAATCGGAAGTTGGAAAGTGTTCCTGATGGCGAGACAGAGTTGGATCCGCCTCAGGGATTTGCTGCTGATGATGCCTGAAGAGACAACTGTCTTGGCCCTGCCCAAACCGCAATGCGAACTGCGTGCCGCAGGCATCACCGTCGTTCCCCCTGGTGAGACGAAGCCGACGGTCTTCGCAGCAAACTTCGTCATGCGCGCGGGGAGCGCGCTCGGCATTATTGGCCCTAGCGGTGCGGGGAAGTCGACGCTTGCCCGCGCTCTCGTTGGCGCCTGGACCCCGGCGAGCGGCAAAGTGCGTATTGACGACGCGTCACTCGACCAGTGGGATCAGGAGGCAATCGGTCGCCACATCGGCTACCTGCCACAGGGGGGCGAACTTTTCGATGGCACGATCGCAGAGAACATCGCCCGCTTCGAATCCGACGCGAAGCCGGAGACAATTGTATCAGCCGCGATGGCGGCTGGCGTTCATGAGCTTATCCTGCAGTTTGATAAAGGATATGAAGCCCGCATTGGAGAAGCCGGATCATCCCTTTCGGCAGGGCAACGCCAGCGGATCGGCCTTGCCAGGGCACTCTACGCCGATCCGTTCCTCGTCGTGCTCGATGAACCCAATGCGAATCTTGACGCCGATGGCGAAGCTGCTGTTGTGAAGGCAATCGCGGCCGTGAGGGAACGCAAGGGGATCGCAATAGTTATAGCGCATCGACCGAGCGCGCTAGCTGCAGTCGATTTCGTTCTCATGATGGAGGCCGGTCGGGTCAAAGCCTTCGGACCACGCGACGAAGTTCTTTCGAAAATATCAAAGGTCCCTTCTCCGAATCCTACCATGGCTGGATATCCGGGCTTTTCTGTATCGGCCAGGATGCTCGCGCCCTTCAAGATGGTCGCAGATCCGAACGAGTCAAAGCCGGAGGTCGCTGAAATCTTGATGGAGGGATCCGATGCCAAACGTTGAGGCCGAATTGGTTTCAAGATCTATCCGGCGGCACCTCTTCATTGGCGGCACTTCCTGCCTTTTCTTGGTGGGAGGCATAGGCGGGTGGGCGGCCGCAACCAATCTCTCTGGTGCAGTCGTGGCTTCCGGCACCTTTGTCGTCGATAGCTATGTCAAGAAAATCCAACATTTGACTGGAGGCGTTATCAGCGAGATTCTCATCAAGGAGGGGCAGAAGATTGCTGCCGGAGATGTACTTGTGCGCCTCGATGCAACGCAAGCGCGGGCAAACCTTGGAATCGTCACCAAGAGGCTGGACGAATTGACTGCACGGCTCGCTAGACTTGAGGCCGAGCGCGACGACGAAGACCAGATTGCGTTTCCAGGAACTTTACTTTCCCGGCTTGACAACACCGATATCGCCGCAGCCGTTCAGAGTGAGCGTCGACTGTTTGAGTTCAGGAAGGAAGACCGAGCGGGGAAGAAGTCCCAGTTGCGCGAAAGAATTAAGCAGTTCGCGCATGAGATCGATGGCCTGAAGTCTCGCGAAACAGCCTTTGATCGTGGGCTCTCTGTGCTTGATGCCGAGATCGCCTCGCTTCAAGTGCTCCGGGCAAAGGGCATTGTTTCTGTGTTGCGATTGAACGACCTGGAGCGAGAGGCGGCGACCCTCGGCGGTGATCGAGGCGAGGCGATGGCCGGCCAGGCTCAAGCAGCAGGCCGAATATCGGAAGCTAGACTGCAGATCCTGCAGATCGACTCCGACCTGAAAACTGAAGTGAGCGCCGAACTTCGTGAAGTGCAAGGTCAGATCGGAGAATATATC
>NZ_RZRP01000680.1:0-3494 GCF_003997795.1 Mesorhizobium sp. M7A.F.Ca.US.005.03.2.1
ATGCTCAACTATCTGCTGCCGGCGAAAGGCGTGATGCCGATGCATTGCTCGGCCAACGAGGGTATGGCCGGCGACGCAGCCATCTTCTTCGGCCTGTCGGGCACCGGCAAGACGACACTCTCGGCCGATCCCTCGCGCACGCTGATCGGCGACGACGAGCATGGCTGGGGACCCCACGG
Organism: Mesorhizobium sp. M7A.F.Ca.US.005.03.2.1; assembly: GCF_003997795.1. Classification (NCBI taxonomy): domain Bacteria; kingdom Pseudomonadati; phylum Pseudomonadota; class Alphaproteobacteria; order Hyphomicrobiales; family Phyllobacteriaceae; genus Mesorhizobium; species Mesorhizobium sp. M7A.F.Ca.US.005.03.2.1. The sequence continues at coordinate 180 of NZ_RZRP01000680.1, forward strand.
CATCTTCAATTTCGAAGGCGGCTGCTACGCCAAGACGATCAAGCTGTCGGCGGAAGCCGAGCCGGAAATCTTCGCCACCACGCAGCGCTTCGGCACGGTGCTGGAAAATGTCGTGCTCGACGCTGATGGCGTGCCGGATTTCAACGACGGAAGGCTGACCGAAAACACACGCTGCGCCTACCCGCTGGATTTCATCCCCAACGCCAGCAAGACCGGCCGCGCCAACCATCCGAAGAACATCATCATGCTGACCGCCGATGCGTTCGGCGTGATGCCGCCGATCGCGCGGCTGACCCCGGCGCAGGCGATGTATCATTTCCTCTCCGGCTACACCGCCAAGGTGGCCGGAACCGAAAAGGGCGTGACCGAGCCCGAAGCGACGTTTTCGACCTGTTTCGGCGCACCGTTCATGCCGCGCCATCCATCGGAATACGGCAATCTGCTGCGCGAGCTGATTGCCCGCCACGGCGCCGATTGCTGGCTGGTCAACACCGGCTGGACCGGCGGCGCCTACGGCACCGGCAAGCGCATGCCGATCAAGGCGACGCGCGCCTTGCTTGCCGCCGCACTCGACGGCTCGCTCAAGACGGCCGAGTTCCGCACCGACCCTCATTTCGGTTTCGAGGTGCCGGTGGCGGTTCGAGGCGTCGACAGCGCCATTCTCGACCCGCGCTCCACCTGGGCCGACAAGGCCGGCTATGACCGGCAGGCGGCAAGGCTGGTCGGCATGTTCGCCGTCAATTTCGAGAAATTCGAAAGCCATGTCGACGCCGTGGTGCTGGGTGCGGCGCCGCGCATGCAGGAAGCCGCGGAGTAATCGCGCCACAAGGTTCAGCTTCGTTGAAAGGCCCGGTTCGATCGGGCCTTTTCTTTTTCGATCCGCCGCGCCATGACTGCGGCATGGCGAGCGACGACAATATCTTCATATCAGGCGATGCGGTGATCCATCCGGGCGACCTGCACGAGGATTTCATCCGCTCGTCCGGTCCCGGCGGCCAGAACGTCAACAAGGTGGCGACGGCGGTGCAACTGCGCTTCGACGCCGCCAACGCAGCGGGTCTGTCGGAGCGCGTGCGCGAGCGGACGATCAAGCTTGCCGGCCAGCGTGCCACCAAGGACGGCGTCATCGTCATCGAAGCGGGCCGCTTCCGCACCCAGGAACAGAACCGGGCGGATGCGCGGGCACGGCTGACGGCATTGGTCGCCAAGGCCGCCGAGCCGCCACCGCCGCCGCGCAAGAAGACGCGGCCGTCGAAAGGTGCCGTGGAACGGCGGCTGAAGAGCAAGGCCGGGCGCGGCACGATCAAGAAGCTGCGCGGCCGGGTGGAGAACGATTAAGCACCGCGAAGCTGCAACGCGCGGGTGGCTTCCAATTCTGGGTTGCAGATGGCAAGCTGCGATCACCCACCACAGCAATGGAGACCAACGATGGGCATGTTCGATTTCGTCAAGAGTGTCGGCAAGAAACTGGGCATCGGCGGTGACGACGAAGCCGCACCCACGGCCGACACACTCAAGAAGGAGCTCGATTCGCACAAGCTCGGCACCGATGGCGTCGAGGTCGTCGTCAACGGCGATACGGCGGTGCTGAAGGGTGTGGTCAAGGACCAGTCGATTTTCGAGAAGGCGGTCATCGCCGTCGGCAACACGCTCGGCGTCTCCAAGGTGCAGGCGGACGAATTACAGGTCGCGCCAGCACCTGGCACGGCCGCCGCCCCCGCCAAGGAGCCCACCTTTTACACCGTGAAGAAGGGCGACAATCTCTGGAAGATCGCCGAGAAAAGCTACGGCAAGGGCCAAGGCGTCAAGAACACGGTCATATTCGAGGCCAACAAGCCGATGCTGACCCATCCCGACAAGATCTATCCGGGCCAGGTGCTGCGCATCCCCGACCTCGCCTAATCGAGGCTACTGCCAATTCGACAAGAGCGGCGGCTTTCGGGTCGCCGTTTTCATTTGATCGTGACATTTTACGGTTCCGAACCATCCAAAAGGCGATCGAATCCGTGCTCGTTCTGCCCAAAGGCGTCCGCCACATGCCGGCCTACCTGTCACGCACCGTGCAGGAAGAACTGGTCGACGAGGTGAGACGGATCGTGCAGCAGGCGCCGCTGTTCGTGCCGGCCATGCCGCGCACCGGCAAGGAGATGAGCGTGCGCATGACCAATTGCGGGCCGCTGGGCTGGGTTACCGACAAGGAGCACGGCTATCGTTACCAGCCGGCGCATCCGCTAACCGGGGAGCCTTGGCCGCCAATTCCGGATGCGCTGCTCGACCTGTGGCGCGAGGTCTCGGGCTATCCGCATCCGCCGGAAGCGTGCCTGATCAATTTCTACACGGCGGATGCGAAGATGGGCCTGCATCAGGACCGCGACGAGACCGATTTTTCGGCGCCGGTCGTCTCCGTCTCGCTCGGCGACGACTGCCTGTTCCGGGTTGGCCAGACCACGCGTGATGGCGCCACCAAGTCGTTCAGGCTGCAAAGCGGTGACGTCGTGGTGCTCGGCGGTGAGGGGCGGCTGTGCTTTCACGGCGTCGATCGGATCTATCCCTCGACCTCGGCACTGCTGAAAAACGGTGGGCGGATCAATTTGACATTGCGACGGGTGACGAAGCCGGCCGTCACAGCTTCCTGAGCGCCACTTCCTCGATCAGGTGGTCGGCCCCCTTGCGCAGGATCAAGTCGGCGCGGGCCCGCGTCGGCAGGATGTTCTCGCGCAGATTCTTCAAATTGATGTTGGTCCACAGCCCTTCGGCGATGGCGCGCGCCGAACCCTCCGACAGCTGCGAGTAGCGGTGAAAGAAGGAGTCCGGATTGCGGAAGGCGGTCTCACGCAGCCGCATGAAGCGGGAAATGTACCAGTTGTGGATCAGCTTCTCGTCGGCATCGATGTAGATGGCGAAATCGAAGAAGTCCGACAGGAAAGGCACGATCTTGCCGTCCTGCGGCAGCTTGCCGGGCTGCAGGACATTGATGCCTTCGAAGATCAATATGTCGGGCCGGTCGATGGTGACGAACTCGCCGGGAATGACGTCATAGGTGAGGTGCGAATAGACCGGCGCGCGGACATCGGGCAGCGCCGACTTGATGCCCGACAGGAAGCGCAGCAGCGCGCCGACATCGTAACTGTCTGGAAAACCCTTGCGCTCCATCAGGTTCTCGCGGCGCAGGACCTCGTTGGGCAGCAGGAAGCCGTCGGTGGTGATGAGATCGACCTTGGGGCTCGACGGCCAGCGCGCCAAAAGCTCCTTCAGCACGCGTGCGGTCGTCGATTTGCCGACCGCGACGGAACCGGCGATGCCGATGATGAAGGG
>NZ_RZRP01000681.1:0-3491 GCF_003997795.1 Mesorhizobium sp. M7A.F.Ca.US.005.03.2.1
AGGGCGTCAGCCCCAGGCTGAAGCGCCTCATCGACAGGCTCTAGGCCAGCCCCGCCATAGTCAGGACCGCTACCTGGGACGTCGTTGCCTGGAACCGTGCCGCGAGGGTCGTGCTGACCGACTACAGCACCCTGCCCGAGGGCGAGCGCAACATTCTGCGCTTCATGTTCCTCAGTCCCCATATCCGCGCCAGGCAGCACGACTGGCAAAACCTCGCCCGTTTCGTGGTGGGCGCGTTCCGGGCCGATGCGGCACGCGCCGGCGCTGTCTCCGAGGTGCGTGAACTCGTCGACGAACTCTGCAGCGCCAGCCCCGAGTTTGCCGCCCTGTGGCGGGAAAACGGCGTGCTCAGCCATGGCGACGGGACAAAGCGCCTGAAGCACCCGGAACTTGGCGATATCGAACTGGAATATTCGGGCTTCGCGGTCGACGGCCGGCCGGATTTGAGCCTGACCGTCTACAACCCGGTCGACAGCGCCGTCGCCGACCGCATCCGCGCGCTGGCTCTCGCCCGATACCCCAAAGCGTAAGGGCGGGACGACCTATCCGCTGCGATGACTCCCGCCCGCCCTCAAGCGCGCTCGCAGACCGCCTTCAGGATCTGCAAGGTCGGCCCCCAGTAGAGATCGGCATGCGGCCGGATCGCCGGTTCGGCGAAGTCGCTGAGCGTCAGTGTCAACAGTGTTCCCCCATCCGCCGGCGCCAGGTCGAAGCTGACCACGGTGTGATTTTCGGGCACGTCCGCCAGACGCGAGGCCGACAGTGTGCTCCAGTAGCTGTAGGCGAAGCTCATTCCCGGCTCAAAAGTGCGGATGGTGCCGTGGTTTTCGAACGGCATTCCGTGCAGCAGTCCGCGCATCACGATCGCGCCGCCGGCCTGCCCTTGCAGGCTGACGGTCAACTCCTCGTCGGACATCCATTGCGGGATCATTTCTGGCGTCGTCAGTATCCGCCAGACCTTGGCCGGCTCGGCACCGATGACGACGGTCTTGGTTATCGGCGCAGCGGACTCACTCATGGGGTGCAGATTATAGCGGATGCGGCGGCGACAATATCGCTGTTCCAGGCGGTACGGATGCCGCCATTGCCCCTTGCCCTGTATAGGAAGACAGCACCACGCTTGCGAAGCCATTGCAGCCCGTGGCATCTGTCGGCTCCACCAGCGCAGACGGCACCATGACACCACGGCAGACACGGCAGAGCGGCAGGCAGGCGGCGCCCGGCGTCAGTCTCAACCGGGCGCTGTCGAAGCTCGGCCTGTGCTCGCGCACGCAGGCCGAGGTGCTGATCGCCGAAGGCCGCGTGCGTGTCGGCGGCAAGGTGGTGCGCGATGCGGCGCTGCGCGTCGACCTCGACCGCGACCGCATCGTCGTCGACGACAGGCCGGTGGTTGCCGAGCGCAAGGTCTACCTCATGCTCAACAAGCCGCGCGGGCTGGTCACCACCCGCGACGACCCGCAGCAGCGCGACACCGTCTATGCCTGCCTCGAAGGGCTCGACTTGCCCTTCGTCTCCCCGGTCGGCCGCCTCGACAAGGCGAGCGAAGGCCTGCTGCTGATGACCAACGACACCCGGTTTGCCAACCGGCTGATGGACCCGGCTTCGCATTTGCCGAAAACCTATCACGTGCAGATCGGCACGGTACCGGATGCTCCGATGCTGGAGACGTTGCGCGCCGGCGTGACCGTCGACGGCGAGGTGCTCACCGCGAACGCGATCGAACTTTTGCGCAGTGGCGGCCGCACCGCCTGGCTGGAGATCGTGCTCGACGAAGGCCGTAATCGCCACATCCGTCGCCTGCTCGCCGCGCACGGCGTCGAGATCCTGCGCCTCATCCGCATCGCTATCGGCCGCCTGCCGCTCGGCGACCTCGCCAAGGGTACGGCACGGCATTTGACAGCAGAAGAGTTGGCGCTGCTGAGGGGGTAAGCAGGGCGTGCCGCTGGTGCAGCCGCACGGCGATCCCTCCTGACGGAAAGCTGTCAGGAGGCCTGGCCTATAGGTCGGATGGGAGCCGGCCACGGCTTCAACGATCAGGGAGCCAATGCAATGAATTTCGTCTCCGTCCGCATCATCACGTCGGACGTCCAGCGTCTCGTTCACTTCTACGGTGAGATCACCGGCATGCCCGTGACGGTGTACACGGAAGACTTCGCCGAACTGGCGACGCCGACCTGCACGCTGGCGATCGGCAGCACACGCACCTTGATGCTGTTCGGCGGCGACATCGCCCGCCCCGCCGACAACCACACCGCCATCATCGAGTTCCGCGTCGGCGACGTCGATGCTGAATTCGCCAGGCTCTCGGACCTCCTCAGGAATATCACTGTGCAGAAGCCGACCACCATGCCCTGGGGCAACCGCTCGCTGCTGTTTCGCGACCCTGACGGCAATCTGGTGAATTTCTTCACGCCGGTAACCGCTGAGGCGATCAGGAAATTCGACAGATAGGCGTAAGCGGTGCCGCTGGCCGAAGCTGCTCTATTTCTGGTTCCATTTCCGGATGACCGGCTCGCTCAAATCATGCTCGTAGCCGAGCACGCTGATGCTGGCCGTATCGAGCACGAGCAGCGCGCCGCCCTCCGGCGGCAGCCCGATCCAGCGCGCCGCCAGCACGCGCAGAAAATGCGCGCTGGAAAACACCAATATGCTGGCATTGGCCTCGCGCAGCCCAGCGATAATCCTGTCGGCCCGCGCGCCGACATCGGCCGCCGTCTCGCCCTTTGGACACCCATCGCGAAACACATTCCAGCCGCGGCGCTCGGCCAGGATCTGTTTTGTCGTCAGCCCCTCATAGGCGCCATAGTCCCACTCCTGCAGATCGTCCTTCTTGACGCTCTGCGCGCCGAAGCCGGCCAGTACGCTGGTGTTGTAGGCGCGCTGCGACGGGCTCGACCATACGGCCGAAAAAGACAGGCCCTCGAGCCTGTCCGCGACACCCCGCGCGGCGGCCTCGCCAACCGGGGTCAACGGCATGTCGGTGCGGCCGGTATGCTGCCCCGAAAGGCTCCATGCCGTCTCACCATGCCGGACCAGATGGATTTGCGGATACGAGTTGCTCATGGACTGCCTTTCAATGTCACCGGCACCTTAGGCGACGATGCGGCAAAGGGGAATCCGCTTGGTACAAGACTGCGTGGTCGCCTGGCCTTGATCCGCGGCGGGGCCGGCCCTGTGATCGGCCCGAGGCCGCAACTATATCAAGGCCAGCCCTCCACAAGGCTCCCGCCACCTCAAGGGCATCGGCCCTTGCGCAACAGGTCATGTCATCATGTACAAACATTTGCTCATCGCCACGGACGGATCGGAACTGGCCGACAAGGGCGTTACCCACGGCCTGACATTGGCCAAGGGCCTCGGCGCCTCTGTTACTTTCATCACCGTCTCCGAACAATTCCCGATCTTCGCCTGGGGCGGCGCCATGGCCGGCTACGCCGCCGGCGATGAACTGGCCGCCTATCAGGAAGAGGCGCGCAAATACGCCAAGGAAG
>NZ_RZRP01000682.1:0-3485 GCF_003997795.1 Mesorhizobium sp. M7A.F.Ca.US.005.03.2.1
ACCGATGCGTGGCTGGGCGTGGAACTGTTCCTGAAGCCAGGCGAGGAGATCCTGGTGGCGCGCGACGGCGGCGATGTCGCCGAGATCATGTGCTCGCTGACCTCCAGTCGGGCAAAGGCAATCGGCCAGGCCGCACTTTGCCGCGTGCTGGCCGATCACACCTACGCGTTGCGGGCGGACGTGGCCGATGCAGTCTTCAAACGTCACTTCGAGCAGGGGACCGTGGAGGCAGCGGAATGACCAAGCAATTGGACATAGTCTTTCTTGGCCTGTCGCTGTCCTCGTCCTGGGGAAACGGCCACGCCACGACGTTTCGAGGCCTGCTGAAAGGTCTGCACGAACTCGGCCACCGCGTGACCTTTCTGGAGCGCGAGGTGCCGTGGTACGCAAACCACCGCGATCTGCGCGATCCGGATTTCTGCGCCTTGCGCTACTACGAAACCACCGCGGAGTTACAACGCGACTACGCCCGGTGCCTGGAGCAGGCCGACATCGTCGTCATCGGCTCGTTCGTGCCGGAAGGGCGCGTGGTCATCGACATCGTCGCTTCACTTTGCAAAGGGCGCTTCTGCTTTTACGACATCGACACGCCGGTGACCGTGGCGCAGCTTTCAGCCGACGATTGCGATTATCTGAGCTGGCGGCAGATTCCTTACTTCGACGTCTACTTCTCGTTCACCGGCGGGCCGATGCTTGGCCGTCTGGTGGAGGACTTCGGCGCGCGCCGCGCCGAACCGCTCTACTGCTCGGTCGACCCGGAACGGCACCACCGGACCGGCGATCCGATCCGCTGGGATCTCGGCTATCTCGGCACCTACAGTGCCGACCGGCAGGCAACGCTGAACGCGCTGCTGCTCGAGCCCGCACGGCATATGCGGGACCGGCGTTTCGTCGTGGCCGGTTCGCAATACCCATCCGACATCATCTGGCCGGACAATGTCGAACGTATCGAACATCTGCCGCCCGCCGATCATGCCGCGTTCTACAACCGTCAGCGCTACACGCTGAACGTCACACGCAGTTCCATGATCGCCGCGGGATGGTCGCCCAGTGTGCGCCTGTTCGAAGCGGCTGCTTGCGGCACGCCCATCATCAGCGATCGCTGGCCAGGGCTCGACAGCTTCTTTCCTGCATCGGCGATCCACACCGCCGGGGAAACGGACGATGTCGTCGAGATCCTGTTCGGCGAGTCCGAGCGCACACGCCTCGCCATGGCCCGCCGGGCCCGCGAACGCGTCCTCGCATCCCACACCGGTGCGGCCAGGGCCCGCGAATTCGTGGCGGCGTTGACACAGCCAAGGGCGGCGGCCCTCGATTTCGACATCGGAAGCGCAGCATGACCAGCAGACAGGAGAAAACGGCGATGCGACAAACACGAAACGCGCGAAGGGCAAAGGCAGTGCTTGTTGCCGGCGGTGCGGGATTCCTCGGTTCGCATCTTTGCGAAGCATTGCTCCGCAACGGCTGGCGCGTGATCTGCGCCGACAATTTTCTGACTGGGCGCATGGAGAACATCATCTCGATCATGGACCATCCGGGTTTCCGGTTGATCGAGCAGGATATCTGCCGGCCATTGGATCTCGGCGAGCCCGTGGAGCGTATCTTCAACCTGGCATGCGCTGCCTCGCCGCCGCGTTACCAGGCCGACCCTATCCACACCACGCGAACCTGCGTGATTGGAACGCTCAACCTGCTTGAACTCGCTGTCCGATATGACGCGCGGCTGCTACAGGCCTCGACGAGCGAAGTGTATGGCGATCCGGAACAGCATCCCCAGAGGGAGGATTATGTCGGCCACGTGAACTGCACCGGTCCGCGCGCCTGCTACGACGAGGGCAAACGCACCGCCGAAACGCTTTGCTTCGACTATCTGAGAGCCGGCAAAGCCGACGTGCGCGTCGCGCGCATCTTCAACACCTACGGTCCGAGAATGGATCCGGCGGACGGCCGCATCGTCTCGAACCTGATCATGCAGGCGCTCGAGAAACGTCCCCTGACGATCTTCGGCGACGGCTTGCAGACGCGATCCTTCTGCTATGTCTCCGATCAGATCGATGGATTGAGGCGCCTGATGGATATCGATCCCAATCCAGGCAAGCCGGTCAATCTGGGCAATCCCGGAGAATTCACCATCGTGCGACTGGCTGCGTTGGTGAAGGCGATGACGGGTACCAAATCGGATCTGAGATTTCTACCGCTGCCGCAAGACGATCCTCGGCGCAGGCAGCCCGATATTTCGCGTGCAAAAGCGCTGCTCGGCTGGACGCCGAAGGTGCCCCTCAACGAAGGGCTCAAGCTGACGATCGATTATTTCGCAGCTCTCGAAGGCAGCCGCATCGGCGATCAGATGACGGGCTTTGCCAAAAGAGCGAGGCCCGCACCCGGAGGGCTGCAGAACCTTCCGGCGTGATGCGAGATGGCGCCGAACCTTTCCCGAGATCGTGCGGAACATCCGCCCAGGCTTGTGGTTTGGCAGGAGGACCCGATACGGAGGATCACCCTCATGCAACCCAAGCGCCCCTCGAGGGATATCGACCAGATGGCCGAACGCGAGACCGCTGCCTATCTGCGGCGCGCCTCGATTACCTATCTCGAGTGCTGCGTCAGCCTGATGATGACGCATCTGCAGCGCGAGGAAGTGGCCACTATTCTCGAGCAGGAAGCAGACATGCTGCGAAGGCTGGACTGATCGGAACGATCATATCCGGCATTCGTCCAGGAACCGTATCAGCGGCATCCTATATCGGTCTGCCATCTCGGCCAGCCTTGTTTTTTCCCCGCCGTTTTCGGATTGCGCAGCCGTGCTCCAGAGCCCGAGTTGGAATGCCAAATAGCATGGTTCGAAAAAGCCGATGTGGTCACGGTCGATGGGAAGTTCCATTCCTTCGACCAAGGTCCTCACATCGCTGTCGGACAGTCCATACTCGACGCGGGCGCCGGCAATGTCCCACTCAATCGGTTGGCAGCCGATCAAATCATGTGCCCGGCAGTGGTCAACAGCATCTGTCTTGAGCACCGTGCCATCTGCACGAACGAGAAACTCCCACGGTTGAAGCTTTCCGTCGATTTCAACGCGCTGCAGCACATGCGCGGAGGTCGGTTTCGAGAGCCAACCGCGCAACGTCGCTGCGCGTTTCTCGTCCAAGGCTTCCGACGCATTGGAAACAGCCATCTCCGCGAGAGCAAGCAATGATGCACCCGGTTCGCAAGTTCGAAGATTGAGCGCACGCCAGGTCAGGTAGTTTGTGAGCTCCGCGATCAGTCTTTCCCTGGGCAGCGGCGCCTGATCCATCGTGCTGCCGTCAATCCACCGTTCAACCAGAAAGCCATGGCAAAGCGCGACAACTTGCGATCCGAAGCCGGCTTCATGCAACATCGCCGCGGCTCGTTTCTTGCGCAGTCCGGTTTCGCCGAGGCCGGCGAATTTGACGAGCCAGCGGTCACGCCCGGCGGACGCCAGGAATTTACGCCGCTCGGTACCGCGT
>NZ_RZRP01000683.1:0-3483 GCF_003997795.1 Mesorhizobium sp. M7A.F.Ca.US.005.03.2.1
GCGATAGATGTTGCCGGCATTCTCCTCCTGTTCGGCGGCGAAGCTTTCGTCCCACTCGGCGGCGTGCCGCTGGTCGTCGTCGCGCAGGTTGCGTCGGCATCGGCGATGTTCGCGTTCTTCTTCCGGCTGCAGGCGGTCGGCGGTCCGGTCTATCTCAGCCAGATCGGTTATGTGGCGGCGGCCGTCGGCCTGTTTGCCGGAACCCTCTTCCTCGGCGAGCACTATCAACTGCTGACCTGGGCAGGCGCGCTCATCATCACCGCCGGCGTGTTCATCACCACCAGGGCACAAAGCCAGAAGGCGTGAGCGGTCGCAGGGGATCCGAACTGCCTTCGCGCCTGGAGCCGATCTCACCTGAATTTGTATCCAGATCTGCTTTATCTTCTTGTTTGAGCGTGGTCTTTTCCGAGGACCTTTCCCTTTTTGGAATCGTGCTCTGGAGCAAGCCATGACCGAACCGAAGACATCCGAGGAGACTGCCGTCGATGTAGCTGATTTTCGCGCCGCGATGCGGCTGATCGTCGGCAATGTCAGCGTCATCACCGCCGGCACCGGCGAGGATCGCTCCGGTCTGGTGGTCATTTCGGTCGTCTCGCTGTCGGCCGAGCCGCCCAAGGTGATCGCCTGCGTCAACCGGTCATCGTCGACCTGGCCGGTGATCGAACGCTACCGGCATTTCGGCGTCAACTCGCTTGGCCCCCAGCATCAGCGCGTGGCCGAGCGGTTCTCCGGCTTCGGCGGCATCAAGGGCAAGGACCGCTATGAGGGCGCCGAATGGGTGACGCTCAAGACCGGAGCTTTGCTGCTTTCGGACGCGGTGGCCGCATTCGACTGCAGCCTCGATGAGATGATCGATCGCGGCACGCATTCCATCGTCATCGGTTCGGTCGAGGCCGTGCGCACGTCCGATGCCGGCCAGGCGCTGATCTACTGGCGCGGCGGCTACAGGCCGCTGAATTCTGAATAGATCAGACCGAGCCTTTTTCCGCCAGGACCATGTAGTTGACGTCCATGTCCTTCGACCGCGCCCAGCGGTCGGCCAGCGGATTGTAGGTGACGCCGGTGCGGTCGATGATGGTCAGGCCGGCGCCGGCAAGCGCCTTTTCGAGCTCTTCCGGGCGCACCAGCTTGCCGAACTGGTGGGTGCCGCGCGGCAGCCAGCGCAGCACATATTCGGCGCCGATGATGGCTAAGCCCAGCGCCTTCAGCGTGCGGTTGATGGTGGCCACGAACATGATGCCGCCGGGCCGCACCATCTCGCCGCATTTGGCGACGAACAGGTCGATGTCGGCGACATGCTCGACCACTTCCATGTTGAGGATGACGTCGAATTTCTCGCCGGCGTCGGCAAGGTCCTCGGCCGTCGTGGCGCGATAGTCGACGCTGACATTGCCTTCGGCGGCGTGCAGCTTGGCCACTTCGATGTTGGTTTCGGAGGCATCCGCGCCCACAACCTCGGCGCCAAGCCGCGCCATCGGCTCGCACAAAAGTCCGCCGCCGCAACCGATGTCGAGGATGCGCAGTCCCTCGAAAGGCCTTGCAGCGCGTGGGTCACGGCCGAAGCGCGTCGCTATCTGGTCGCGGATATAGGCCAGCCGGACCGGATTGAATTTGTGCAGGGGACGGAACTTGCCGTTCGGGTTCCACCATTCGGCGGCAAGGGCGGAAAAGCGTTCCACTTCTCCGGCATCGATCGTCGATCGTCGGGGCTCTGGCATAGGTTGGTCTCCTCGACACTACAGCGCCGCGCGTCCTCTTGGACGCGCAAAGGACGCTGTAGCACTTTAGATTCTGCGCATGATCCTTTCCGAAATCGACTTCGATTTCGGGGCCATGCGCTAGGAAGTCGGGCGTGAAGCCGCGAATGTCAAGGCAACAATTTTCCTCTGCCGGCAGGGAGCCGGATTCTGTCAGGGCATGTCAGCTGGAGTGCGCCGCGGTGAAACACAATTGGCCTGGCGGGCGAAGGAACACATCATCGTTTTGAACTCGAAGGAGGTGACGATGACAGCAATGACGGCTTCGATCCTCTGGCATCGGCTGGACGTGGAGGGGCATGATGCCTGTCTGCTTGCGCAGACCGATGGCGGGCACAGCCTCAAGGGACAAGCCATCTTCATCCAGGACGGCAAGCCGTGCTGCCTCGCCTACGGGGTGGATTGCGATGCCGGCTGGCACACACGGGCGGCGCTTGTCGAAGGCTTTCTCGGCACGCGCCAGCTGCATTATGCGATCGAACGCGATTTCAACGGCCAGTGGACGCTGAACGGCGAAGTCCAGCAGGGTGTCGACGGTCTTGTCGACGTCGATCTTGGCTTCACACCGGCATCGAACCTGGTGGCGATCCGCCGGTATGGCCTCGGGATCGGCGAAGCGTCGCCTGCCCCGGCGGCCTACCTGACTTTCCCTGAACTGAGGCTGGTGCGCCTCGATCAGACCTATCGGCGTCTCGACACGGTTCGCTATGCCTATGCCGCGCCGGTGTTCGGCTATGACGAAACCCTCAACGTCTCGCCGCACGGCTTCGTTGTCGACTATCCCGGCCTTTGGAGACGCGCGGCTGCGTCAGGCTGAAGCGATTGTGATCAGTCCGCTGCGACCTGCGTCGTGCCAAGCACGTCACGCAGTTTCGCTGCCAGTTGCTCGATGGTGAAGGGCTTGGCGAGGAAATGCACGTCGTGGTCGAGCACGCCGTTGTGGACCACGGCGTTCCTGGTGAAGCCGGTGGTGAAGATCACCTTCAGCAGCGGCATGCGGGCAACGGCCTCTTCCGCCAGCTTGCGGCCGTTCATGACGGGCATGACGATGTCGGTGAACAGCAGGGCGACCTTCGGGTTTTCCGCCAGTTTCTGCAACGCTTCCTCGCCGCTTGCGGCATCAATGACGGTGTATCCGAGTTCGCGTATGGCCTCGGTGGTGGAGACCCGCACGCGGGCATCATCCTCGACGACAAGGATCGTTTCGGCGACCGGTGCGGCGGAGTTGTCGCCGCGCCCGGTGGGCACGGCCGGCTCTTCGGCGCCGAAATACCGCGGCAAGTAGATCTTGATTGTCGTGCCTTCGCCGGGCTCGGAATAGATGTTGACGTGGCCGCCCGACTGTTTGACGAAGCCGAACACCTGGCTCAATCCAAGGCCGGTGCCCTTGTTGACCGGCTTGGTGGTGAAGAAGGGTTCGAAGGCCTTGGCCATGACATCGGGGGTCATGCCCGAACCGGTATCGCTGACGGCGATCATCACATACTGGCCGGCCGCGACTTCTGCATGGGCGGCGGCGTAGCTGTCGTCGAGATGGCTGTTGGCGGTCTCGATGGTCAGCTTGCCGTCATCGCCCATGGCGTCGCGGGCGTTGACGGCCAGGTTGAGAACGGCGTTCTCGATCTGGCTCGGGTCGGCATGGGTTTTCCACAAGCCTCCCGCCAGCACCGTTTCGATGCGGATGGTTTCGCCGAGTGCCCGCCGGATCAGGTCGGACATCCCGGTC
>NZ_RZRP01000684.1:0-3473 GCF_003997795.1 Mesorhizobium sp. M7A.F.Ca.US.005.03.2.1
AATGCTCGAGCTCGGCGGCATCGGGACGAATGAGCAGATTGCGGATGAACAGCGAGTGCCAGGCAAATTCGGTGATCACCCTGGTCGGCAGCTTCAGCTCCGCATCGGCGCCGCCGATCAGGTCCTGGACGTATAGATCCTTGTCCGCGGCATGCGTCTGGAAATCGGCGAGCAGCGTGTCGAACTGGGCTTGTGAAATTGCCTTGTTGTTGTCCCACCAGACATGCGGTTCGGTGTCGCTGTTGCGGACGACAAACTTGTCCTTGGGCGAGCGGCCGGTATGCTGGCCTGTCTCGGCGACCAACGCGCCATGTGCGGTCAAGCGGGCCTCGCCGCGCCGGATCGAGTCCTCATAAAGAGCAGCCGCACCGAAATTATAGCGCACCACGCCGGTGGTTTTCAGGCCGATATGATCGATCGCGCAGGCGGAATTGCGTTTGCCGACTTCCGACATCGAGTGTCCCTCTTGGATTTGCCGCATCTTTGCCGGCACGTTCCCGGCACGCCCACTACGCGGGCTGAGATGGTCAGAACCAGAAAAGACGAATGATATCAAATCATTAATCGATTTAAATATTTTGAAAGTTGTTTAAATCGTTTATATGTGCAAAAAGTTTGGCGGTTGCCCAAAGGATTGGCGATGTACGTTCGTCCAATCCCTGTCGAGGTAGGATTGTGGCCGCCGGCATGCCGCGCGTGACAGCGGACAAGGCCTATGCCACATTTTGTACCTAATTTGTCCTGCAAAAGCCCCTTCTCTACGACAGAAGGGACAGCTCATGAGGGAGCCGCTTGAAATGGCAACAATCGCGCTTGTCGATGACGACCGCAACATTCTGACATCGGTGTCGATCGCCCTGGAATCCGAGGGGTATCGCGTCGAGACCTACACGGATGGTGCGTCGGCGCTGGAAGGCCTGGCGGCACGCCCGCCGAACCTTGCCATCCTCGACATCAAGATGCCGCGCATGGACGGCATGGAACTGCTGCGCCGGATGCGCCAGAAGTCCGACCTGCCGGTGATCTTCCTGACCTCCAAGGACGACGAGATCGACGAATTGTTCGGCCTCAAGATGGGCGCCGACGATTTCATCCGCAAACCCTTCTCACAGCGCCTGCTGGTCGAGCGCGTGCGCGCCGTGCTGCGCCGCGCCAGTGCCCGCGAGGCCGCCGCCAAGACACCCAGCCAGCAGGCCCGCTCTCTCGAGCGCGGCCAGCTCGTCATGGACCAGGAGCGCCACACCTGCACCTGGAAGGGCGAGCCGGTGACGCTCACCGTCACCGAGTTCCTGATCCTGCATTCGCTGGCGCAGCGTCCCGGTGTCGTAAAAAGCCGTGATGCGCTGATGGATTCGGCTTATGATGAACAGGTCTATGTCGACGACCGCACCATCGACAGCCACATCAAGCGGCTGCGCAAGAAGTTCAAGGCCGTCGACGACGACTTCGAGATGATCGAAACCCTTTACGGAGTCGGATACCGGTTCCGCGAAGCATAAGTAGCAGGGCCTGCTATTCGATGGCAGTGGAAGCACAGCGAACAAGACCGGCGGGCGCCTCCAGGCGGCCGTCGCGGATCATGCCGTCCTTCGTCTCGAAGATCACGGTGCCGATGCGCCGCTTCCTTGGCCATCACATCTTTTCCAGCCTGACGCGGCGTATCCTGTTCCTCAACCTTGCCGGCCTCGCCGTCCTGGTGACCGGCATCCTCTATCTCAACACCTTCCGCGACGGGCTGATCGACGCCCGCGTCGAAAGCCTGATGACCCAGGGCGAGATCATCGCCGGCGCCATCGCCGCTTCGGCGACGGTCGAGACGGATTCGATCAGCATCGACCCGGAAAAGCTGCTTGAACTGCAGGCCGGCGAAAGCCTGGGGCCGGGCTCCGACCAGCTCGACAATCTCGATTTCCCCATCAACCCGGAGCGTGTTGCCCCGGTGCTGCGAAGGCTGATCTCGCCGACCAGGACCCGCGCCCGCATCTATGACCGCGACGCCAATCTGCTGCTCGATTCGCGCCACCTCTATTCGCGTGGCCAGATCCTGCGCTACGACCTGCCGCCGGTCGAGGAAGAAGAGCCCGATCTGGTCGAGCGCATCCAGAAATTTGTCTTCGACTTCTTCCGCAACACCGAGCTGCCGGTCTATCACGAGCAGCCGGGCGGCAATGGCGCCGCTTTCCCGGAAGTGGTCAAGGCGCTCACCGGCAGCCCTTCGACCATCGTGCGCGTCAGCGAGCAGGGCGAGCAGATCGTTTCGGTGGCGGTGCCGATCCAGCGCTTTCGTGCCGTCCTGGGCGTGCTGATGCTGTCGACCGAAGGCGGCGACATCGACAAGATCGTCGCCGCCGAGCGCAAGGCGATCCTGCGCGTCTTCGGCATCGCGGCCCTTGTCACCGCCATCCTGTCGATGCTGCTCGCCTCGACCATCGCCAATCCGCTGCGCCGGCTGTCGGCGGCGGCGGTGCGAGTGCGGCGCGGCGTCAAGAGCCGTGAGGAGATCCCCGACTTTTCCGACCGCCAGGACGAGATCGGCAATCTGTCGATCGCCATACGCGACATGACCAACGCGCTCTACGCCCGGATCGAGGCGATCGAAAGCTTCGCGGCCGATGTCTCGCACGAGCTGAAGAACCCGCTGACGTCGCTGCGCAGCGCGGTGGAGACCCTGCCGCTGGCCAAGAACGACGATTCGCGCGGCCGGCTGATGGATATCATCCAGCACGATGTCAGGCGGCTGGACCGGCTCATCACCGATATTTCCGACGCATCGCGCCTGGACGCGGAACTCGCGCGTGAAGATGCGGGAACGGTCGATTTGAAGAAATTCATCACCGATCTGGTCGCCGTTTCGCGCGAAGCGACGCGCAACAAGAAGGCGGTCGAGATCGAGTTCAAGGCCGCCAAACTGCCGCAGGGCGTCAAAGGCTATGTCGTCGTCGGCCATGATCTGCGCATCGGCCAGGTCATCACCAATTTGATCGAGAACGCCCGTTCCTTCGTTCCCGAGGATCATGGCCACATCAGCCTGTCGCTGGCGCGTGCCGGCAAGTTCAACATCGTCACCATCGACGACAATGGCCCCGGCATCCGCGCCGACAACATCGACCGCATCTTCGAGCGCTTCTACACGGATCGGCCGGCCGGCGAGGCGTTCGGCCAGAATTCGGGCCTTGGCCTGTCGATATCCAGGCAGATCGTCGAGGCCCATGGCGGCACGCTCACCGCCGAGAACATCCCCGGCACCAAACCCGGCGAGATCAAGGGCGCGCGTTTTGTGGTGACGTTGCCGGCCGAAGGCTGAGAGCATGAATTCCAACCATGCCTGGTCCAGCCGTGCAGCCTGAAAACATTCACGCGACAATGGTTTTGATCGGCGAGCGCGGCATTCTCATCACCGGAGCCTCCGGCTCGGGCAAGACGGGGCTGGCGCTGGCGCTCATAGATCATTGTCGCCAGCGCCAGCGCCGTCT
>NZ_RZRP01000685.1:0-3461 GCF_003997795.1 Mesorhizobium sp. M7A.F.Ca.US.005.03.2.1
GGTATGTGGGCATCGATGGCGCCGCGCGCGTCGATAGCAAGCGCATCGACGATGCGCCCGCGCGGATCGACGACGGCCGAGATGCCGTTGTTGGCGGCACGCACCAATGGCAATCCATTTTCCACCGCACGGATCTGGGCCTGCCTGAAATGCTGATACGGACCCGGCGTGTCGCCGAACCACGCATCATTGGTAACGTTCACAATAAGCTGCGCTGACGCAGCGTCAACTGCCACAAGATCGGGAAAGATCACCTCATAACAGATAAATGGCAGCGCACGGATGCCGTCGGGCAGCGTAATGGCGTGCCGCTCATTGCCGGCCGCGAAACTCATCGGCCCGGCAACCAGTTGCTCGATGCCGAAACGCTGGAGCAGATCGGCGAAAGGCAGGTATTCGCCGAACGGCACCAGGTGAACCTTGTCGACGGCGTCGGTGATTTCACCCTTGTCGTCGATCGCCACCACGGAGTTGTAGTAGCGGCTGTCGGCATTTGCGGCCGAGCCGCCTTCCTCGCGGACGACGCCGGCAATCAGCATCTGGCCGGGTCCGAGCATATCCCCCAGCGCCGTCAATGCGTCCGGACGCTCGGTGAAGAGGAACGGCACCGAGGTTTCGGGCCACAGGATCAGTTGCGGCTTTTGATGGCCTGGATCCGGCGCCTTGCCCGAGAGCCCCATCAGGACCGCGAAGATGCGGTCGCGCACCGAGGCATCCCATTTTTCCGACAGGTCCACGGCCGGCTGGACAATGCGGACATCCAGGCTGCGTGAAGCTGGCGGTTCGGGAGCGGCAAGCCTGATATAGCCGAAGCCGACATGGGCAGCGACGAGCACGACAAACAGTGCCGCGCCGAGGCGCAGGTGCCGACGTGCCGCCAGCAGTGCCGGCAGTGCGAAGACGAACACCGCGAGCGCGTTCATGCCGATCATGCCCGTCACCGAGACGCTCTGCATCAGCAGCGGCACGGGCATGGCCGCGTAGCCGACGGCATTCCAGGGAAAACCGGTGAACAGGAAATCGCGCAGCCATTCCGCCAGGCCGAAGCCGAAGGCAAGGGCGGCGATGCGGCCAATGTCGTTGCTCCACAGCAGCCGGGCAACGATTGCCGCAAAGCCATAGAAAAAGGCGAGCATGAAAGGAATGCCGACCACCGCGAAGGGAAGCGCCCAGGCAAAGCTGTCGGCCTCGACCAGCAGCGCCGAGCCGATCCACCAGAGGCCGGCGAGGAAATAGCCGAAACCGAACCACCAACCGACGGCGAAAGCCGGCCGCAGACGCCGGAACAGACTGCCTGAAGCTTCGCCGGTGGCGCCGTCGAGCAGCCAGACCAGCAGCGGGAACGAGACGAAACAGGCGGCGAAGAAGTCGTAAGGCGCCTGCCCAAGCACCGCGAGGGCGCCGGCGAGAAACGCCACGAGCGCACGCCGCCAACCCCAAAGCAGAATTATCCGGCCGGTGAGGCGCTCCATGCATACTTCCGAGTCGCGAATCAGGACACAAGATTTAACAGGCTGCGCTCCGCGCTCCAAACGGCGGATGGGCTGGCTGAGATGCACAGCTCCGGCCCTGCCTACCGGTGCCAACCCTCGATTTGAACGCCCCCCAGCCGCTCGGCCTCCTCGCGCGGAACCGAACGGATGGTCTGCGTGAACGTCCAGACATGGCCCTCGGGGTCGCGTGCACGATACTGGCGCTCACCGTAGAACTGATCCGCCGGCTCCTGGATTATATCAGCGTCGAGGGCTCGCGCTTGCTCGCAATGCGCATCCAGGCCACCCTTCAGCCTGACATAGATCGACTGCGTGTTCTTGCCCGAGATCGAAGCCGGGCTGGCGACGTAATCGCTCCATTCGGAATCGACGATGATGTAGCTGTCGCCGAACCGCATCTCTGCATGGATGAGCTTTCCCTCGGCATCGCTGACCACCATGCTGCGCTCGAAGCCGAAAGCCGCCTCGAGCCAGTCCAGCGCGGCATGCGGATCCTTGTAGAAAACACCAGAGCCCAGACTTGGATGCTTGAACGGGTCGTCGATAGTCATCGTGCGAGCGAAACGCTCACGCCTGTTCGGTGCGCGCCGTGGCACGCCGGCGACGCTCACCCTTCTGGCTCTGCACGATGCGCACGCGCTTGACGCGGCGCGGATCAGCGTCGAGGACGTGAAATTCAAAACCGGGTATGGCCTGCACCACCTCGCCGCGGGCCGGAACACGGCCAAGCGTGTTGAAAATCATGCCGCCGATGGTGTCGACATATTCGCCATGTTCACCGGCGGCGAAATCCCCGCCGATCATCTTGGCGACGTCGTCGATCTCGGCCTTGCCATCGACGATGAACACGCCGTCGCCGCTCTGGGTGATCATCGGCTCGTCGTCGTCATGCTCGTCCTCGATGTCGCCGACCACCATCTCGACGATGTCTTCCAGCGAGGCAAGGCCGTCGGTGCCGCCATATTCATCGATGACCAGCGCCATTTGCGTGCGCGTCGTCTGCATGCGAGCCATCAGGTCGGAGGCGAGCATCGACGGCGGCACGAACAGCACCGGGCGGATCAGATTGAGGTCGCCAATGGTGCGTGCGAGATCGACCTGGGCGAGATCGAGAACCGTGGCGACGGGTGTTTTCCTGGTCGAGCGGCCCTTCTTGACGCGCGCGATCTTGGTGATGTGGGCCAGCACATCACGGATATGGACCATGCCGCGCGGATCATCGAGGGTCTCTGAATAGACCGGCATGCGGGAATGGCCGGATTGCTCAAAGGTGCCCAGCAGATCGCCGAGCGTCGTCGTGATTTCGACCCCTTGAATGTCGGCGCGCGGCACCATGACGTCCTCGACGCGCACTTCGCGCAGCCGCAGGATGTTGTTGAGCATGGCGCGTTCGCCGGGCGAGAAGGCGCCGGCATCGCTCGTTGTCTCGGCAAGCGCGCCGGCGATTTCCTCCCGCAGGCTGGTTCCGTTGCGTTGCCTGAACAGGCCAAGAACGCGGTCGAACAGGGAGGGACCGGCAGGCGATGTCTCGCTGGCAGCGCTGCCGATGCTGGCAGCACCAGAGGTGCCGGCAGCAGCAGAGGTACTGCTAGCACCAGAGGCAACGGTACTCGGACTTGATCCCTCTTCCGACGTATCGGAAGCCTTGGTTGCACTGCCGGCGTCGGGGCGGGCGGCAGTCTCTGGTTTGTCGTTCATCGTCGTCCGGTCAATTGGTCAGATGTAGTTACGCGTAGGGGTCGGGAATGGCAAGCCTTGCAAGCGCCGCGCGTTCGACGGCTTCCATCGCCTCGGCCTCGGCCTCGGTCTCGTGATCGTAGCCCAGCAGATGCAGCAGGCCGTGGATGACGAGATGGGTGATATGGTTCTCGACAGGCTTGTCTTCCAGTACCGCTTCATGGGCGACCGTTTCGGCGGCCAGCACGATGTCGCCCAGCATCGGCGGCAACGGACCGCCCTGCGCAAACG
>NZ_RZRP01000686.1:0-3458 GCF_003997795.1 Mesorhizobium sp. M7A.F.Ca.US.005.03.2.1
AGTCCAAATCGCGCGCCATCAACGCCTGGTCGCCAGCCAGCTTGGTGGCCGAGAAGGCGGACGGCTGCAGCCGATCGACCCCGATTGCCGAGAAGTGAATGACTTTTCTCACGCCCGCCTGCTCACAGGCGGCAAAGAGTGCCGATGCGCCACCCGCATGCACACCGCCAGTGCTTTCTTGCGCGCTGTCCTGCAGCACGCCGGCGCAGTTGACGACCGCGTCGATGCCTATCAGATGCGGGCTCCAGTCCTGCGTCTGCAGCGCCTTTGCCATGTCGAGCAAGACAGGCGGCAAGCCTCTGAAGGGCGCGGCGCCGGCACGATGCAGCACGCGAACGATTTCATATCCATCGGCGGCCAGGCGCGCACAAAGAGAAGCTCCGATCAGACCCGACGCGCCGGTGACGAGGACCCTCACCTGGCACCTGAAAACTGCAGTGACAGTCGCGCCTCATCCTGTCTGCACGCGGAGCCGGACGAAACAGCGGTGTCGCAGCGATCGGGCCGCACGATCGAGCGATTCCGCGCGCCTCGCCGAGGGCAGATGGAAGCGAGCGTCGCGGCGCTGCTGGCGCGTCCGGCCAGAGCTCCGACAGTTTCGAGCAACGATATCGAGCGGAAGCTCGGGTTGATTGTTCCTTTGGTTTCTACCATGGGCGCTGATCCCAAGCTGCCACGGATGTTCCTGCAACCATTCATGGGCAAGGCGAGTTGTTCGCGCAGGAATGACCGCCTCGGACGGTTCAGTGCAACGACCGTATCCACTATTTGCTCATGCACGCAGCGCCAGCCAACCTGATCGACGGTGTCGCTGGACTCGATCTCCCTCCCGCCCAACGCGTTCAGCTAGATCTAGGCGGCATCTTGCAGCGCCCTTTCATTTACGCTGGTTTCTCCAAGCTGCGTCAACGCCTCGTCCGTTGCCTTCTCTTCGTCGAGCGTCTGCTGCAGCAGCGGAACCGCGTCATTCAAGCCGAGCAGCCTTGCCCAGGTTACCAATGTCCCATAACGGGCGATCTCATAATGCTCGACGGCCTGGGCAGCGGCAACAAGCCCGGCGTCGAGGGCCGGCGCCGCCTGGAGCTCCTCCAGTATCTCCCCGCCCTCCTCAATGATGCCGTCGATCGCGGGACAGGTCTTGCCCTGCGCGCGCTTGCCGAAAATCTCGAACACCTGCTGCAGCCGCTCAACCTGACCCTCAGTCTCGTCGCGGTGCTTCTCGAACGCGGCGGTCAACTCTTGCGATTCGGTACCCCTGGCCATTTTCTTGAGGGCACTTAACGCTCCGCGTAGTATATGTCCTTCAAGGCTTCGTAAAATAGATCTTCCAGGCCCTTTGTGCTGCTCTGGGCGCTTTTCTTCGTCGCCATCTCCATGTCCCACTTCGAGTTCAATGCTTCGCGGCATATGCAGCTCTAACAACCAAGGCCATCGGTTGTTCCTCGCCCTCAAAGACATCGTGGGAACACGAGCAAGGACCGTGGGGATCTCGCTCCGTTCTGGTCGGCACAACCGGCGCCATGTCGCCTCTGCGCCTGGCTAGCCTCGTGGCCGCTTGTCAAGCCGCCTGCCGCGCCTTAACCGGCGTTCTCGCCTATCGAAGTCGATTGCTGGTCACGCTTTCGCCGATCAATGTTGATAAGACGGCGGTCGGGGGCCGCGGTGCCGGAACGACCTCTTCAGCGTTTTGTGGGCAAGCTGCTGTGAGACCAGATCGCGCGCTTTTCGGCACATATTGCAAGCCACAATGGTCGCTCGGCTGCCTCTGCCGGTCTAAACGGGACCCGGCCCGCGGCATGCCCGGATGGTTGAAGCGGATTGTTGAAAAGGTGTGTCGGGGTGAACTAGATCATGCGCCGCCATCGGTTGCGACGATCGAGCGACGATTGCTCCTACCGGCCGCCCGACCGCCGTTTCGCTTCTTCATCGATCCTGCGACCTGAGAATCTTGAGTGCCTCGTCCTTGGTGAGGCCGCACTTTCGGGCAAAGTAGTCGCTTCGATGGCCCTTTCGCGATCCGTCCGAGACGCGGTGTTCTGCTTGGCCTTCTTGCCCATCGATGCTATCGCCTCGATTATATCGCCTGCTGGTGATCAAGCGCCTACGCCGTGGGAGGGCTCACGCGGGGATCGGGTCACCAATCTTGCAGCTCCGCTGCCTGGCTCGAACTGTGGTTGGCGCGATTGTTCCGAGATCGCAGAACTTCGCAAGAGATGCCTGGCGCCGGACTTTGCTGTGGCCATTCGGGATCTGTCATCCCATCGCTGTGACCTGCAGACGAATGCAGAGCCTCAGCAGTTTTTCGCCGCTTTCATCGTGGGTTAGTCCCGACAACATGTTCGTTCCAGTACCCGGAGGAAAACGTGCGCGACCAGTCTTTTTCCCATCTGGAGGCGCTCATTGATGTGCGTCCCGACACGAATTTCACCCCTAGCGCGCCATGGCCTCGCGGATCGGCCACTGCGTCACTCGATGCAATATGGAACAATCCTCGCAGGCGGATGTTGGGCAACCCAACCCCCTGGAGGATTGCCAATGTTCATGCACAACAAGCGCCTGCAATACACCGTCCGCGTTTCGGAGCCTAATCCCCGCCTGGCCTGCATGATCATGGAACAATTCGGTGGCGCCGATGGTGAGCTTGCCGCGGCGATGCGCTATTTCACGCAAGGCCTCGGCGAGGATGATCTTGGCCGTCGCGACATGTTGCTCGACATAGCCACTGAAGAACTCAGCCACCTTGAGGTGGTGGGATCGATCGTCACCATGCTGAACAAGGGGCTCAAGGCACAACTTGCCGAAGGCCAGATGAAAGAAGCGGACCTTTATATGATGATCGGCGCCAGCGGTACGACAGCCAAGGAATCCATCCTGTTTGGCGGTGCTCCCGCGCTGTGCGACTCAGCCGGCGTTCCCTGGACCGCGGCCTATGTCGACTCACGCGGTGAACCTACCGTGGATTTGCGGTCGAACATCGCCGCTGAAGCGCGCGCCAAGATCGTTTACGAACGCCTCATCAACATCACCGATGATCCGGGCATCAAGGACGCGCTCGGCTTCCTGATGACACGCGAGATCGCTCATCAAAAGTCGTTTGAGAAAGCACTCTACGCCATCGAAAACAATTTCCCGTCAGGCAAGCTCCCGGGCATCGAGAGGTACGCCAGCATGTACGTCAACACCTCTCAAGGTGACGGCGATACCAATGGTCCATGGAATTCCGGCGAAGAGTGGGATCGGATCGATGACCTTGAAGAGGTGATGCCCGTCGACGGCGGAGACGGCTTGGCAACCGTCAAAATGGGCGCCAGAGACATGAAGGTGGTGGCCAAGATGGCCGACCGTACTCTTTCTGATCCGGCGTCCGATCCGATCACGGGCGCTGATCTAGGTGCCGGTCCGGGAGCTGGCCGAACCAAGAACGCGGATTTTGGCGGCGCGGCAAGCATTCAGGAGGC
>NZ_RZRP01000687.1:0-3445 GCF_003997795.1 Mesorhizobium sp. M7A.F.Ca.US.005.03.2.1
ATCCAGTAAGGCTGCGGTGCGTAGGTGCCGGCCGCGACGCCGGGCGGCAGCGCGTCCTTGTTGAAGACCTCGTCGAGCGGTGCGATCAGCGGCTGCTTGATATCGAAGCTGCGATACTGCTTGAGCTGGGTGACGGCGTCGTTGCCGACCACCATCGACCAGACGACATCGGGCTTCAGCGACTTGATCTTCTGGAAGGCCGGGCCGAAATCCGTGGTGCCGAACGGATAGTAGTCGGCGCCGATGATCTTGCCGCCGGCCTTTTCGTAAGCCGCCGTGATCGCCTCGGTCATCTTCTGCGGCCAGGCATAGTCGGAGGCCATGACGTAGATGGTCTTGCCGAGGGTCTCGGCCACCCACGGCATCATCGGGTCGACCTGCTGCATCGGGATCGGGCCGGTGGCGACGAAGTAGCGGTTGCATTCGCCGCCCTCGAAATTGGTTGGGTAGAAGAACAGCTTCTTGGCCTTCGAGGTCACCGACAGCGTAGCACTTCGCTCCGGCGAAATGATCGTGCCCATGACCACGTCGACCTTGTCTTCGTTGATGAGCTTGCGCGCCTTGTCGATGGAACCCTTGGTCGTGGTCTGGTTGTCCTCGATGAACAACTCGACCTGGCGCCCGCCAATGCCATTGGCGGCGTTCAGTTCGGCGGCGGCGAGCTTGTAGCAATTGAGCAGCGTCTCGCCGAGGATCGCCTGCAGCCCGGTGATCGGGATCGACAGGCCGACCTTGACGGTGTCGGCGGCGCGCAGGACCGACGGCGCACCGACCATGGCGAAAGCGGCCGCGGCGCCGCCGGATTTCAAGACAGTTCTTCTGCTTATCATTGTTGTGTTCCCTTCCAGTCCCAGGCGCGCCCCATGCACGCCTTACAAGTCAACAAGCTCCCAGGCGCGCTTCAGGCGCGCCTTATAGGGCCAACAGATCCTTCAGCAGGGTCTCGTCGGCGAACGCCTCTGGCGCGCCTTCATGGACGATCCTGCCCTTCTCCATCACCAGGCAGCGGTCCGATGCCTTGAGAACGAGATCGAGATTCTGCTCGACCAGCACGATCGCGATGCTGCGTTCGCGCGCGATGCGCGGCACCAGCTCGGCGATCGACTGCACGATGTTCGGCTGTATGCCTTCCGAAGGCTCATCGAGCAGCAGCACCGACGGCAGGCCGCAGAGCGCGCGGCCGATCGCCAGCATCTGCTGCTGGCCGCCCGAAAGCGTGCCGGCGACCTGCGCTTCGCGCTCGCGCAGGATCGGAAAATAGCCGAAGATGTCGACCGGAATGCCGCCGTCGCCACGGTCCTCGGCAGCGCGGGTACCGACCTCCAGGTTTTGCCGCACCGTCAGCTGGTTGAAGATCCCGCGCCCCTGCGGCACATGCGCGATGCCTGCCCGCGCGCGGCGGAAAGCCGGCGCGTTCGTGAGGTCCTTGTCACCGAGAACCACGGCGCCACCGCTCGCCCGCAAGCCGCCGGCGATGACGCGCAGCAGCGTCGTCTTGCCGGCGCCGTTACGGCCGAGCAGGCCGACGACTTCGCCCGGCGCGACACTGAGGTCGATGCCGTTCAGCACCGGGAGCGGGCCGTAGCCGGCCGAGACCGCCATTGTCCGCAGCATGATCAGCGCCTCCCCAGATAGACATCGCGGACCATTTCGTCGGTCTCGATGTCATGGAAAGGACCGCTGCGCAGGCGGCGTCCCTGATGCAGCACCAGCGTCTCGCAGTTCAGCGCCCGTACGAAGCGGATATCGTGTTCGACGGCGACGATCGAGAACTCGCCCTTTAGGCGTAGCAGCATATCGGCCGTCGCCAGCGTCTCCTGCGGCGTCATGCCGGCGGTGGGTTCGTCGAGCAAAAGCAACCGCGGCTCGATTGCCAGCGCCATGCCGATCTCCAGCCATTGCTTCTGGCCATGCGCGAGTTCGCCGGCCGGTGTGGCAGCGCGATTGCTCAGCGCGACCAATTCCAGCAATTCGCCAACCGGGCGCACAGGCGAGGGCGCCCCCCAGCGGGCGACCTTCACATTGTCTTCCACCGAGAGGCTCGGGAAAACGGACGGGATCTGGAACTTGCGCGCGATGCCGAGCCGGGCGATGCGATGCAGCGGCAGGCCGGCTATGTCGTGGCCGAGGAAGCGCACGCTGCCGCTGGTCGGGCGCAGCGTACCGGTCAACACATTGAGGAAGGTGCTTTTGCCGGCGCCGTTCGGGCCGATGATGCAGCAGAGTTCCTTGTCGCGTACAGTGAGGTTCAGGGCCTCCAGCGCCTGCAGCCCGCCAAAGCGGATGCCGACATTTTCGGCCTGGAGCAGGATGTCGCTCATTGTGCGCGCCTCCCGCCTTTGAACAGGGCTTTCAGTCGCGCGTAGATCGACAGGATGCCGTCCGGCAGGACGAAGACGATGATGACGAAGACACAGCCGAGCAATAGCGGCCACAGGCTCGGGTTGAAACTGCTGATCGTCTGCTGCGCACGCTGGATGAAGATGGCGCCGAGCACCGGCCCCAGCAGCGTGCCGCGCCCGCCGACCGCCACCCAGACGATGACTTCCGTCGACAGAAGCAGTCCGGACAGATCCGGTGCCACCAACCCCGCCATGCAGACATAGAGCGCGCCGGCAAGGCCGGCGATCGCCGCCGACAGGACGAAGGTGACGAGCAGCCGCAACGGCGCATTGTGGCCGAGCGCTGCTGCCCGGACTTCATTGTCCTGTATGGCGGTCAGCACCGTACCCCAGCGGCCACGGCTGATCGACCACAGCGCCAGCACGGTCACCGCGACGATGGCCGAGACGAAGATGTAGCTGGGCAGGTCCTGGCTGAGATCGACGTGCAGCCCGCCGACATCGAAGGCAATCGGCGGAATGCCGATCAGCCCGCTGTCGCCGCCGGTGACCGAGCTCCAGGAGACCGCCGCCTGCTGGCAGATGACGCCCATGGCCAGCGTGACGATGGTGAAATAGCTGCCACGGATGCCGCCGAAAAACAGGAAGTAGCCGATGATGGCGGAGACCAAGGCCGCACCGGCCACCGCACCGATGATGCCAAGCAGGCTGGCGAAGGAGATCGCATCGTTGAGCGTGATCAGCGCCATGATGTAGCCGCCGATGCCGAAAAACGCAGCGTGGCCGAAACACAGGATTCCAGTGCGGCCCCAGAAGAAGTCGAGGCTCGCGGCGAACAGGCCGAAGATCAGCGCGTCGCGGATCACGGTCAGCTGATACCCGCCGACAAAGAACGGATAGATGATCGCGAGCGCCACGCAGGCGGCGAAGATCAGCAGCCAGTTGCGGTCGCGGGCGATCATCGCGACGCTCCGTTGAACAGGCCGTTGGGCCGAAGCCGGACAGCGACGATGGCCGCCAGCAGCACGACCGCCTGCGCCAGCGACGGCGAGATCTGATAATTGAGGATGCTGGTCAGCCCGCCGACGAAGACGCTGCCGGCG
>NZ_RZRP01000688.1:0-3437 GCF_003997795.1 Mesorhizobium sp. M7A.F.Ca.US.005.03.2.1
CTACAAGATCCCGCTCAAGGTTCTGGTGATCAAGAACAACATGCTCAATCAGATCGCCTGGGAGCAGATGATGTTTCTGGGCAACCCGCAATTCGGTTGCGAATTGCAGCCGATCGATTTTGCCAAGGCGGCAGAAGCAATGGGCGCAAAGGGTTTTCGCATCGAGCGGGCCGATCAGATCGAGACGGTTCTCGACCAGGCTTTCGCCACGCAAGGCCCTGTCGTGATCGAAGCGCTGGTAGATGCCTATGAGCCGCTGATGCCGCCCAAAATGCCGGCAGACTACGCCAAGAACTTCCGCCAGGCCCTGCCGCGGACGCCGGGACACGAACGCATAGAAGAAAATATCGCCCGTGAGCCGGCGAAATCGATGATGGATGCCTAGAGGCGGCGCAGGGAGGTGGAACAGCGCGCCTCAGTGGCTTCATTCTGAATCTTTCCAGATGAACCCGCGCTCTTCCGGATGACGGATGCGGATCATGAGCTTCGACGCGCTCTTTTCGACCTCGATTTGCTATGGCAACGGCGCTCCGCAGGCTGGTTGGACTCTGGCGCTACCCATCACATTGCCACTGGCGGCAATCCTTTTGCTGTATGTTGCCGGCGCTGGCCGGCTGTGGCGACGGAGCGGACGTGGACGTCGCTTGCGATCGCGGCAGGCCTTGCTGTTTGCTGCCGGCTGGTCCGTCCTGGCGTTCGCCCTTGTAAGCCCGATCCATGCATTGGGCGAACATGTGTTTGCGGCGCACATGATCGAGCACGAATTGCTGATGGCGGTCGCAGCGCCTCTGCTGGTTGCCTCCCGCCCGACGGCGGCGATGATGTGGGCCCTGCCGGTACAGCTGCGCCAGATATTCGGAGCGGCCGGACATGCAAATGCGCTTCGGGCGGTCTGGGCGTTCATCAGCCGTCCTGTGGTCGCGACCGTCCTGCACGGAGCCGCGATATGGATCTGGCATGTCCCGGCGCTGTTCGAGGCTGCCCTCCAGCAGGGCTTCCTGCATTATGCCCAGCACGCGAGTTTCCTCGGTAGCGGGCTTTTGTTCTGGTGGGTGCTGCTGCCTCGCCTTGGCCGCGAGCAGGCTTGCGGCAATGCCGTGATGCATCTTTTCTTCACCTCCCTCCACACCGGGCTGCTCGGGGTGTTGCTCGTCGTCTCGCCCAGGCTGTGGTATCCGGATAATGCGATCGGCTCGGATTTATGGGGGCTCAACCCGCTCGAGGACCAGCAACTTGCAGGCTTGATCATGTGGATTCCCGCCGGCCTGATCTATGGCGGGGCCGCACTGCTCCTGGTCGCTCTCTGGATTCAAACGAGCGGTCGGCGGCAACAGGCTTTCCAGCAGTTGCGCATCGTCTAACCCGCACCGCTTCGCGTCGGTTTTCAGCCGGGGGGTGTTGCCAAGCATCCTTTTTCAGTCAGCCGCGTTATGGCCTTGGCAACGATGGTGGATCCTTCATGGCGAGGTGCATGAGTCCGTTGGCCAGCTCTCGCAGGCTGACACGACCGCGAATGTCGCTTGCCCCCACATGTCCTAGGCAAATCTTGCCTGGCACCGTTCAGGGAACGGCCGCGCAACGGCGTTTGAGGGCGATCAGCGCAGCGCCGATATTGGCCTTGGCAGGATGCGGCGACAAGCAATCGGCCCTCCATGCACACGGTGCGAATGCCCGGAGAATCCTTGATCTGATCTGGTCTTTCAGCGCAATCGCAGTGGCCACGTGGCTGCTTGTCATGTTGATCCTGGCGGCAGCGCTTTTGCGTCGTCGCCTGTCCGAGACAACGCGCTCGCCGCTCGAGATCGATTCTCGTCAGGAGCGCCGATTTGCTCGCGTTGTCGGCAGCGCCATTGCGTTGACCGTTCTGGTGCTCGTCATGATGACGATAGCGAGTTTTTTCGCCGGCAAATCCATTGCTTCGCTGAGCGGAACGGAAACGCTTGCCGTGCGCATCACCGGGCACCAATGGTGGTGGGAGGTCCGGTATCCCGGAGATGATCGGTCCCAATCGATCGTCACGGCAAATGAAATCCATGTCCCGGTTGGCGAACCGGTCAAGGTCGAACTCGATTCGCTCGATGTCATTCATAGCTTCTGGGTGCCGAATCTTGCCGGCAAGCGCGATCTCATTCCGGGCCGGCCGAGTGAGCTCACACTCGTCGCCGATAAGCCCGGCATCTATCGTGGCCAGTGTGCCGAATTCTGCGGCTATCAGCACGCCCATATGGCCATCACCGTCATCGCGGAAAGCCGCGAAGCGTTCGAAGCATGGCAATCCAGGCAAAACGCCGTCGCATCCGCGCCTGGCGGCGACGAAGAGCGCCGCGGCCAACAGGCATTTCTGTCCACCGGCTGTGCGCTCTGCCACACGATAAGAGGCACGCCTGCCAGCGGAACGGTGGGACCTGACCTAACTCATCTCGCCAGCCGACGCGCACTGGCCGCGGATACGCTCGCCATGACCCCTGGCGCGCTCGCCGCTTGGATCGCCGATCCACAGTCGATAAAGCCCGGCGCCAAGATGCCGCGCATTGCCCTTAGCGCCGACGATCTCAACGCGGTCGTCACCTATCTCGGAAGCCTCGAATGAGTGGCCTTGCGGGAAAGCTGGCCGAGCACACTCAGGAGGCCCTGAAAGGCATCCGTGACACCGGTCTCGAAGAGGTGAGACTGCGCGCCTTTCTGGCGCATGCCTGGCGAACGCCGAAAGGCTTCTACGGCTGGCTGGTCACGGTCGATCACAAGCTGATCGGACGGCGCTATATCGTGACGGCTTTCCTGTTTCTCATCCTTGCGGGTCTGTCAGCGCTCGCCATGCGCTTCCAGCTTGCCCAGCCTGAGGCCGGCCATATCGGTCCCGATCTCTACAACCAGCTGTTCACCATGCACGGCACGACGATGATGTTTCTGTTTGCCGTGCCGGTGATGGAAGCTTTCGCCATTTACCTGGTGCCGCTGATGATCGGCACTCGCAATGTCGCCTTTCCGCGGCTCAATGCATTCAGCTACTGGGTCTATCTTTCCGGCGGGCTGATGATCTGGATCGCCTTCGCCTTCGAAACCGGTGCGGATGCCGGCTGGTTTTCCTATGTGCCGCTCGCCGGACCCGAATATGGCATCGGCAAGCGCCCCGATTTCTGGGCGCAGATGGTGACCTACACCGAAGTGTCCGCCCTCGCGGTAGCGGTCGAGATCATCGCGACAGTTTTCAAACAACGTGCCCCCGGCATGTCGCTCGACCGCATCCCGCTCTATGTCTGGTCCGTCCTCGTTACGGCTTTCGTCATCCTGTTCGCCATGCCGGCCGTGATGGTCTCGAGCACAATGCTGATCCTCGACCGCCTGGTCGGCACAAAATTTTTCGACCCCGCAGCAGGCGGCGATGCACTGCTGTGGCAGCATCTGTTCTGGTTCTTCGGCCATCCCGAGGTCTATAT
>NZ_RZRP01000689.1:0-3435 GCF_003997795.1 Mesorhizobium sp. M7A.F.Ca.US.005.03.2.1
ACGGCAGACAGTTCCTTCGACGTCGGTTGTGAACTCGATCCGGCAAGGTCCAGCAACAGTTGATTTGCGACGCGCAGGCCCCGCGGATCCTTACCAAGGGCGGTGAAAAGACTGGATCTCCACGGCGCCTCGATCCTCAAGGCTGCCAGGACAGCCTGGTATCCGTCCGGGTTTGAAAGAATAGCCGGCAAGCCCGCCGCAATGACTGGAAATCTGTCGGGCCACCGGCGCAGCAACGTGTCGATCTCGGCAACGGCCTTTGACAGATCGCCCACCTCGATCGAGCGATCGATCGATCTCTGAAGCGAATGGATTTCAGTCTTGGACAGCTTTCGAGCCTGGTCGAAGAGTTCGAAAGCCTCATCTTTTTCGCCTTGTCGATACTCAATCTCGCCTATCAGGCTGTAGAGCCGGGCATCCGCGACATTGAAACGAAGCGCGCCCTTCGCCTTTGTTGCCAAGACATCGAGATCAGCACCGTCGCCTGTTTCGCTCAACCGACCGGCAATTTCGCCTATCAAGGCATCTACGTTGAACGGATCGAGCGCAAGCGAGACGGCCGGCGTTTCCGACTCAAGAAGCCGACTTAGCCCTACCGACGAAACCGCCAACACCAGAACGGAGGCGACGAACCAAACGCCTGAACGCCGGAGATTTCGCGTGAGCGGGCTGGCCTGCTCCGTCATCGACTTTGCCCTCAATTTTCGGGGTACTCGCGCCATAGTCGTAGTACTGATAGTTCATGTATTTATAGGCGTAATTGTAATCGAACTTGTTGACTGTAAATTTCGACATCGCCGCTCCGATCACATTCGCACCGGCTGAGCGCAGACGCTTGAGTGCCGTTTTGGCTGACTTGCGTGTGACCTGATTGGTCGAAACGACCATCAATGTGCCTTCGGCAAGCCGGCTGAGGATTGGTGCGTCGGAAAGACCGACGACCGGCGGGGCGTCAATGATGACCAGATCGAAGCGTTTGCCTAGATTGGTCAAGATCAACGCCATCTTCGGCGACGAGAGCAGGTCGGCCGGATTCGGCGGAATCGTTCCGGACGTCAGCACGGTGACATTGGGGTATTTCGTCGGTCTGAAAATGCCTGGCAGATCGTCCTTGCGAACGGTATTTGTCAGCAGGTTGCTCAACCCGATCGCATTGTCGAGGCCGAACAGCCGGTGCAGGTTGGGTTTGCGGAGATCGCCGTCAACAAGCAGAACCCTTGCGCCGAGTGCCGCGAAATCCTGGCCAAGCTTGAACGACGTGGTCGACTTGCCTTCCGACGGTTCCGAACTGGTCACCAGCAGCGATCGCGGCGCGCCCTCCACACCGGAGAACTGCAGCGATGTTCGCAGCGAACGATAGGCCTCGGAGAGCCCGGATTTTTGATCGGCGATGCTGGCTATGAGTTCGCGATCACCAACAAGCGGCAGGATGCCGAGCATCGTCAGTCCCAGCTCTTTCTCGATCTGCTCCGGGTTGGTGAAAGTGTTGTTCAGCAACTCGATGATGTAGATGATCGATGCAGCCAGGGCCATGAAAAGCGCGAGAGCGACTGCAAGATTGATGCTCAGACGTGGAGAATAGGGGGCTGTGGGCAGCGAAGCGAAATCGACTATCGCAGCGCTTTGCGTCTTGAGTTCCGAGCTAACACCGACTTCATTCAGCTTGGCGATAAGGCTGTCATACTGCGACCGGTTGGAGTCGACTTCGCGCTTCAGGATCGTGTATTTGATATTCTTGTCGTTGAAGACAACCTGCTGCCTCTCCATCTCCGCGAGCTTGGACTTGAGGTCGGTTTCCTTGTTCTGCGCTTCCTGATATTTCAGCCGCAACGAATCGGTTATCGCCAGCACGCCGTTGTTGTAGAGTCGCTGCAGTTCCTTGATCTGCGATTGCAATTGCTGCATTTCCGGAAAACCGGGTTTCAGGATGCCCAATTTCTGCTGATACTGGCTGGTCAGATCCGCCAGTTTATCGCTAAGCTTCTGCAGACCTTCGCTTTCCAGAACCGGACCGAGGCTCGACCCGCGGCCCTTTTCTATCTGATCGACCACCCGTCCCGCATCAAGACGCTCCTGGATTGCCGTGGCCAGGGCGGTGTTCAGGGCTTCGATGTTCGAGCCGATCAGCGATTTGTCGTCGCCGGTAACAGTGATGCCGGCATCTTTTGCATAGGTGACCAGTTCCTTTTCGGAGGTCTGCAGCTTTTGCTTCACCTGCAAAACCTGCTCCTGGATGAACTGCCGTGCCAGATCGGAGGTCTCGCTGGTCTGATCGAGACGTTGATCGATAAAACTCTGCGCGACCTGATTGGCAACGTCGCTTGCATATTTCGGCTTTTGATCGACGAAGGTGATCGATAACAGGCTTGTATTGGTGACCAGATTGACCGTTAGATCTTCCTGGATGCGCTTGATGGCAATTGCCTCGCGCTCTTCGGGCGTTTTCTCCTCAATGGAAGGTGATTTGGACATCCCGAACGCACGGTAAACAATATTGCTCGGGGAGAAGCTCGGCGTCGGAAACAGAAAGTCCGGCCTTTCGCCAAGCCCAAGCTGGAACACCACGCGCTGAGCCAATGCCCGGCTCTTCAGCTTCTCCCGCGCGGTCAGGAAGGCCCGGACGTCGCTGTTTTCGGAAACAACCTCAATGTCCTGAAACACTTTCGCCGAAGGCACCAGAACTTCGAGCTGTGTCGTCGCCTGGTATTTTGGTGTCTGCATCATCGTCACGATAACGCCGGCAACGAGCCCGGCGGCCGCCATCATGACGATCAGCCAGCGATACTGGACGATGTATAAAAGCAGCTTGAGCGGGTTGAACCCCTCATCCTGGCCCGCATAGTCGCGACCATAGGGACCGTAGTTTTGCGGCACGTCGTAATAGGAGTCCGCGGACAGGGCCTGACCATGTCCGGGTCCGGCAAGTTGGGGCTGCCTGTTGCGATCGAGCATGCGCGAGGTGATCCTGGGGTTGTCCGTGTCTACGGAATGACCGCAATGCGGGCAGCGCTGGAGGCGAGGCCCAGCGCATCCTTCAAATTGTTCATCGCGATTTTCGACTTCGAAGCAAAAACGACGACCACGTCGCCGCCATAGATGCGCGGGTTGCGGTTCTTGCCGGCGCGGATTTCCTCGACATTGTAATTTGCGACCAGCTTGTTTTGGCCGACATTGCGATAGACGAAGACCTTGCCGGCATCACCGACCGGATTGAACCCTCCGGCAAGGGCGATCGCGTCGAGCAAGGAAGCGCTGCTGGACACCGGATAAATGCCGGCCTTGTTGACCTCACCATCGACCGTGATGCGCTGGCCAATCGACTCCTTGACGAAAATCGTCACGTCAGGCGACTGCAAGTACTTTTCACCGTAGGCAGTCTCGATTTCCTTCTCGAGCTGACGAACGGTCTTGCCGGCTGCAGTCATGGTTCCAATC